>JAGTUY010000528.1 GCA_018224455.1 Desulfosarcina sp. | reverse complement strand
CATTCATACCAAGGTCGGCGGTCGTGCCCGCTTCAGGATCCCGGGCTTGCGCAACGCCCCTTCCGTCAAACAGTTCATAGAGCGTCGTCTATCCCATCAATCAGATATCCTCAATGCGTCTGCATCCAGCATTACCGGCAATCTACTGGTGTCTTACAACTCGAATAACGATCATCGGTCAATCCAAACGAGCATCGAGGCGATTATTCAGGAGTATGCCACGGATGCGGACAAATCGGTGTCGCCGAAAAAAGTGTCCCGAAACCGCAGCGTCTGCGGGCCTGCTGGAAAAAAAAAGCCAACGCCGCCACATGCCGATACCCCAAGGCTGCCGTCCCTGCCGCTGGAACCAGGGGAGGCAAGCCACTGGCATCTGAGGGATAAGCACACCGTTTTGAAAGTCCTCGGTTCCTCGGAGATTAGCGGGTTGTCCATGGATGCGGCCGAAACCCTTCTAAAGCACCATGGCCCCAACCTCCTTCCCGAATCCAAACCCAGGTCGGGGTTGAGCATCTTGTGGAATCAAATGAACAGCCTGCCGGTTTATCTCCTGGGCGCCGCAGCCGGCGTATCGATGTTGACAGGGGGGCTATTCGATGCGGTGGTGATTATGGGGGTGGTGGTTGCCAATGCCGTGATTGGCTACTTTACGGAAAGCGCGGCTGAAAAAACCATCCATTCGCTCAAACGCCTGGTCAGACCCCATGCCGATGTCGTCCGCGACGGCGGATCGGTCGACCTGCCCATCGAAGCGGTGGTGGTGGGCGACATCCTGGTGTTGAAGCCGGGCGTCTACGTCGCCGCCGATGCCAGGATCGTTTCGGCAACCCATTTGAGCATCGACGAATCCATGCTTACCGGCGAGAGCCTGCCGGCATACAAGCATGCAAGGCCGCTTAAACGGCCTGATATCCCGCTGGCCGACAGAACCAACATGGCCTACATGGGTACCCTGGTCACCGGTGGGCAGGGCCTCGCCGTTGTCGTTGCCACCGGCGAGGCGACGCAGATCGGTCTGATCCAGATTATGCTGGATCAGACCCGGGCCCCGGAGACACCCATTGAACGGCAGCTGGGGCAGATGGGCGATCAGCTGGTGTTGCTGTGCGGCGGCGTCTGCGGCGTCGTGTTCCTCATCGGATTGATCCGGGGATATGGTTTTCTCGAGATGCTGCGGATGGCCATCTCACTGGCCGCCGCGGCCGTTCCGGAGGGGTTGCCTGCCGCAGCCACGATCAATTTCGCCATGGGCATCACCAGTCTGCGCAGGCACAAAGTGCTGATTCGGCATCTGCAGGCGGTGGAAACCCTGGGTGCCGTTCAAACCGTATGTTTCGATAAAACCGGCACGATCACATGCAATCAAATGACGGTGCAACGCATCTGCTCCGGTGAGCAATGCTTTGACGTCGATAATGGTCGGTTGACCGCCAACGGTTCGGTGGTCGACCCGCTGACCCACCACGCCTTGACCCAGTTGATTTCAGCCTGTGCCCTGTGCCACGAAATCAAGATCAATGGAACGGATGCAGCGGACAATGTCCAATTGCACGGCTCCGCCACCGAAACGGCGCTGGTGCAGTTGGCCATCGACGCCGGCCTGAACGTTCGTCAGATAAACAGCGATCATCTTCGGTTGACGATCAACCACCGGTCCGAAAGCCGTCTGTATATGAGCACGCTGCACCGTACACCGGAGCATGACAGAATCTTTTGTGTAAAAGGCAGTCCACCGGAAGTGCTGGCCATGTGCAGCTGCGAGGCGGTTAATGGCGAGATTCGGCCATTGACGGATGCCAGACGGCTGGCCATCGAATCCGAAAACGAGAAGATGGCCTCCCGGGCCCTGCGCGTGCTCGGTTTCGCCTGCAAACGGTTGTCCGGTGATCGGCCGAATGGCGAGGCCGATTTGGCCTGGCTAGGGCTGGTGGGCATGGCAGACCCAATTCGCGACGGCGTGCGGCCCTTGATCGAGGTGTTTCACCGGGCCGGCGTCGATACGGTGATGATCACCGGCGATCAGCATTCGACGGCGTATGCCATTGCCAAGGCATTGAACCTGTCCGGCAGGGAATCAATCGAAATACTCGATTCTTCCGATCTGTCCAGTTTGGATCCGGAGACGCTCAAGGCACTTGCCAGGAAGGCCCATGTCTATTCACGGGTCAGCCCGGCCCACAAGCTGCAGATCGTTCAGGCGCTGCAATCGGCGGGTGTGACCGTGGCCATGACGGGTGACGGCATCAATGACGGCCCCGCCCTCAAGGCGGCGGATATCGGCATCGCCATGGGCAAAACGGGGACCGATGTGGCCCGGGATGTGGCCGATGTGGTGCTGGAGGATGACAACCTGGAAACGCTGGCCCTGGCGCTGAAGGATGGTAGAACGATCCATGGCAATATCCGTAAATCGGTTCACTTTTTTCTCTCTACCAACATCAGTGAAATTATGCTGATGACCACTGCACTGGGGTTGGGCATCGGTTTCCCATTGAATGTCATGCAGCTGTTGTGGATCAACATCATCTCCGACATTTTTCCGGGAATGGCGCTCTCCATGGAAGCGGAGGAGGCGGATGTCATGCGTCGGCCCCCGCGGGATGCAGGCGCGCCGCTTT
>JAGTUY010000527.1 GCA_018224455.1 Desulfosarcina sp. | reverse complement strand
TCCAGCACGCGTCCCATCCTTCCCTTTTCGAGCACCCATGCCTGAATCCACATGCCCTGGACGAAGTAATAATCCTGAAGCAGATGGGCCAGATGATAGGCTTCCCGAAAATGCCTGAGGCGGGGTACTCCCAAAAAAATGCTCTGATAATCCTGATCAGCGCCTCGTGCGATCAGGTCTACGTTATGGCGCGAAATCAGCTCGTGGGCTTTGCGCATGGCAGCCTGGGCTTCGTTGGGGTTTCTGCTTTCGGCCAGGGCCATGAGCTTGTGAATCCTGACCACGATGCGGTCCCGGTCGATCAATTTTTCTCCCTGTTGCAGGCGAACGTGAAGGGGACGGTAGGTGCCGGAGGCCGCCGGGTTGGCGCGCAACAGGCGACAGGCCTGTCGGAAACCGTCGCCGTGATCGGGTTCCGATGTGGCCTGCAACCCTTCGTGAGCCACCTGATGTGCCATTTCGTGAAGCAGCACCTCTTTGACATCATCCCACGGGTGACCGCTGACCATATCCCGGCTCAGGGTGATTTCACGCTTTTCCCGGCGCCAGCAACCCAGCCTGGCCGGCATGTCCCGTATGGCAAAAAGGGGTCGCTTGATGGATCGTCGAAGGGATTCTGGCAACAGCCACCAGGCGTTTTCCCATTCGGCCAGAAGACCGCGCAGGATCTGGCGATCGAAGGATGACTGAACGGAGGAGAGCCGGTCGGCGGCTATCGACGGTTGTCTGAAGTTGGCAGTCATGGCACGGCGTCAGGTGATCAACTGCGCCAGGGCCTCCAAGGCGTAAAGATACCCCGAAGCCCCCAACCCGGAGATTTGCCCGGTGGCGATGTCGGCGATGAAGGATCGGTGCCGGAACGATTCCCGTTGGTAGATGTTTGACAGATGGACCTCGATCGTCGGTACATCCAGGATCAGGACCGCGTCTCGGATGGCCACACTGGTGTGGGTGAAAGCGGCCGGGTTGATGATCAGTCCCCGTGCCCGACCAACCCCCTTTTGGATGGACGCGACGATTTCTCCCTCGTGGTTGGACTGGAATGTGGAAATTCGAAGGCCCAGTTCTGCGGCCTTGGCATGCAGGGATGCGTTGATGTCCTCCAGGGTCCGGCTGCCGTAATGCTCGGGTTCGCGCTTTCCCAGCATGTTGAGGTTGGGGCCGTGGACCACTATGATCAATGGGTTCTGCCGACTGTCAGCCACCGATACCCCCTTTTACCATTTTGCCTTGAGTCCGGCGATGGTCCGTTCATAATCGTCGCTGCCGAAGATGGCGCTGCCGGCCACGAATACATCCACGCCTGCTTCCGAGATGCGGCCGATGGTGCCGGCATTCACGCCGCCGTCGATCTGGATCAGGGTTGACAAGCCGCGCTTGCGGATAATTGTCTTGAGCTGGGCCACCTTGTCCAGGGCCGACGGGATGAACTGCTGACCGCCGAATCCGGGGTTGACGCTCATGATCAGGACGAAGTCCAGTTCATCCAGGGTCCACTGGAGGGATTCCACCGGAGTGGCGGGATTCAGGGCCACCCCGGCCTTGGCCCCTCGTTCGCGGATCAATTGAATGGTTCGATGCAGATGGGTGCAGGCCTCCTGGTGGACTGCGATATAGTCGGCACCGGCATCGCCAAAATCGTTGATGTAGCGTTCCGGTCGTTCGATCATCAGGTGGACATCGATGGTCAGTGCGGTGGACCGGCGGACCGCTTCGACCACCAGCGGACCCATGGTGATGTTGGGGACGAAACAGCCGTCCATGACATCCACATGAATCCAGTCTGCGCCGGCCGCTTCCACCGCGCGAACCTCCTCTCCCAGTCGAGAAAAATCAGCCGATAAAATCGATGGTGCAATCCATTTCATCTTCACGTCTCCTCACCCGTTCAACGATTCGCCCTATCAGTGCCCATACATAATCCGGGTTTCCACCAGTTGGTCATCCACATACACCCGTATCGTGGGGTTACCACTTTTGGGAACCAAAAGCCAGATCTCTTGGCCCGGCGACAGGAAATCATCAAACAGGTTGAGCGAAATCTGCGGTTGGTTCATTCTGACCTGGACCCGTTTCTTCAAAAAACCGTTTTCCAGCGAGAATCTGAACAGTTCGACCTGGTCGGCGTTTTCGGTCTCGCCCGCCCGCCGGCCCACATTGGATCGGTTTACCGTAAGGTCCACACGGACCCCCGGAGCAACCCGTTGCCCGGACGGCGGCATCTGATCCACGATGGTATCCAGCGGTGTACCGGTCCGGCGAACGATCCGGATGCTTCCCACGGCCAACTGCATCTGTTCCAACCGGCGAATGGCCGACTCCGGGGGTAACCCGGACAGATCGACCATGGGAAATGCTGGGGATGACGGCCCCCGGCTGATCAGCAGATCGGCACAGGTGTTGCGGGAAACGATTCCACCGGGCGGCGGATATTGGGCCATAATCTGCCCGGCGTCGAACCGGGGGCTGGTCATGCCGGACAACAGTCCTTGGCACAACCCGTTTTCCGTCAACAGGATCCGGCTCTGCTGGAGGGAAAGGCCGGCCAGATTGGGCATTAAAATGGTTTCCGGCCCGCGCGAGACGCGAATTTTTACGTCCCGGCCCCGTTTGATGGCAGCACCGGCATCCGGATCCTGATCGATGACGTGGTTTTTGGGCACCTGGTCATGGTATGCCGTGCCTCTAACGCGGGTATTGAGTCCCAGGTCCGAAAGGATTTCGAGACCGTACAGGACGTCCTTGCCCACCAGGTCGGGGACGACCACGGTATCTTCCCCCTTGATGATCAGGGTCAGGGATACGTAGGCCCCAATCCCGGCCATGGCCATGAAAAGGGCGACCAGCATAACGATCCGCAGCGCTTTTTTCGCCAGACGCGTTACCGATGAAGCGGGGGAAGATGGCATGGCATTAGAATCGAACGGTCAGGCACAGGGCGGCTCCTTCGGGTGTCGGGGCCAGGGATAGCGACATCTGCCTGCGCTGGTTAAGACGTTGACGGTATTCGGTAATCCGGGCTCGGTTGTACTTGTGGGCGCTGGAGACGGCACCGTAGACGTTGCCGGCGTAAAACCCGAACCCCACGACACTGATCACGCTGCCGAGGGCGTATTGCTCGTCGTCAAAGGCCTCCCATGCCGCCCAGATCAGACCGGCGTTGATCAAGAAGGCGGTGGCTGCATCCTGGTATCTGTTGCAGTAAAGCTGCCCGCCGCCGGGCACCATCGAAAGCCAACCGGCGGTGGTCGGAGACTTGACCGGGATCGCCTCGCTGCCGGCCAGGGCCTGCTTCAGGTCGGCGACCTGGAAGCGGTCCTGATTGGCGGGTGAAATACGACCGAAGGCCCGTTCGGCGTCGGTCCAGCGGCCCTGATCCACATGGAGCCATCCCAATTCGTAGCGGGCCCGATCGATGACCGCCGGGTCAGAAGACAATGCCACCAGGTTGTGCAGATCCAGTATGGCCTGTTCGATCATGCCCTGGCGTGCATGGCTGCGGCTGAGCATGAAAAAGGCTTGGGTGTCCAGGGAAGAGTCGGTAAAATCAAGGGTTTGCTGGTTGAAAATGGCCGCTGCCGCCTGATACCGGCCGGCGCTGAAGTGGGCCATGCCCGTCTGAAAACGGGCTCGGGGAACTCTGGCGTCAGCCGGAAAGAAATGGATAAAGCGGTTGAATTCAGCAATCGCCTCGTCGACGGCCCCTGAATCGAGGCGGGACTGGGCATACCGGTATTGGCCGTCCGCATCGATGGTCAACCGGGCGAAGCCGGTGGCGGGTGCGGAAATCAGCACGAGGGTCAGGCCGATGGTGACGATCAGAAAACGGAGCACGGGTTGAATCACCTCTGGGCATTCCCTTCGTCAGTGCCGCCAGACGTCGTTGTTGTCAAGCGGATCCTGGCAGCGGATGCCGTTGCGGGTCATTACGGACGGGCTCAGCTTGAGTTCGTCGCGGCCGCAGCGCATCAGCCGATCGCTGGCCATGATCCATCCTTTGATGCTTCCATGGCGCTGCACGGCCTGCAGGGCATAGCTGGAGCACGACGGGGTCATGGGGCAGCGGTGGCCGTCGGCCCCGGACAGGTATCGCTGGAAAAAGCGGATGGGTGCCGCCAAGGCCGGCATGGATTCCTCCGGAGGGGGTGGATAAGATGCCGGAGGCCCGGCCCATGCGGTGCCGAAAACCAGAACAAACAGTGCCGCCAGGTAGAGGGTTTTCATATTGCACCTTTAGTCAACCGTTAGGCTTGTCCCGAGGGAGGCCGAAAGCCTTGTTAAATGCCGACCATCGAACGCCCCTTCGTCGAACGCTGAGGGACGGGATCGCTTCG
>JAGTUY010000526.1 GCA_018224455.1 Desulfosarcina sp. | reverse complement strand
GGAAAGAACCGATCGTCATGACCCGAAAGCGCGCCTTTGACATCGACCGTTTTGTAGCCGCCATCGAATCCAATTACCGCCAGTGGAACCCGCCCATCATCACCTTCATCGCCAATCGCGGCGCCACTCCGTTCGAGGTGCTGGTCTCCACCCTGCTCTCCCTGCGCACCAAGGACGAAGTGACCGGTGTGGCTGCCCAACGGTTGCTGGCTGTGGCCCGGACGCCGGAAACGATGGTGAAGCTGCCGGCGCGGGAAATCGAAACGCTCATCTACCCGGTGGGGTTCTATCCCACCAAAGCCAAGCGGCTGCTGTCCATCAGCCGGATATTGCTGGACCGCTACGACGGCAATGTGCCGGATACCCTGGAGGAGCTGACCGCCTTGCCCGGTGTGGGCCGCAAGACCGCCAATCTGGTCCTCGTGGAGGGGTTCAAGATCCCGGCCATCTGTGTGGACACCCACGTGCACCGGATCAGCAACCGCATCGGCTACGTCAAGACGAAGATGCCGGACAAGACCGAACTGGCCCTGCGAAAGAAACTGCCCGAACGGCACTGGGTCCGCTACAACGAACTGCTGGTGGCCTTCGGCCAGGTGTTGTGCCGGCCCATTTCCCCTTTTTGCAGCCGGTGCCCGGTGGCCGACGTGTGCCCGAGAATCGGGGTGGACCGCCACCGTTAAGACAACGACATCTTCGGATCGGATCATTGCCCGGTAGAATTAATTATAGAAATATAAACAAAAACATATTCTTTTGTAGAAACATAAAAGTTAAGCATTAACTATTGGGCGGGTTGTCTCTGGCCCGGACGATGTGAACGCAGACGATGCCGATCAATCAGCGCTCGAGGAATTGCCAATGCCAATTGTGAAAATAGACGGTCTGGACACGTACTACGAAATCCACGGTGAAGGGGAGACCATCGTGCTGCTGCACAATGGATTCTCCGGCGGTAGGATGTGGGATGGGATTCATCCGATGCTTGTCGCGGCCGGTTTTCAGGTGTTGTTGTATGACCGGCGTGGGTTCGGT
Organism: Desulfosarcina sp.; assembly: GCA_018224455.1. Taxonomy (GTDB): domain Bacteria; phylum Desulfobacterota; class Desulfobacteria; order Desulfobacterales; family Desulfosarcinaceae; genus Desulfosarcina. Next base: position 4,981 of record JAGTUY010000526.1, on the reverse strand, counting down.
CGATCGGATAGCGGCGCTGACTTCGCCGGCTACTATGTGGATGAGAATTTCCGCGAACACAGCGTGTCGGCAATGGCCGAACTGCTGGCCCTTTTAGGGATCGATCGCTTTCACATCGTGGGCCAGTGCGAAGGGGGGGTGGTGGGTGTAGACTATGCGGTTCGTTTTCCGGGTCAGGTCAGAACCCTCGTCACTGCCAGCACGCTGTGCCACAGCGTTATTTCCATGCAGGCGTTCAACCGTCAGAAGTTGCCGGCAACCTTTGAAGACCTGGCTCCGGCGCTTCAAAAAAAATACATTCGCTGGCACGGTGCCGACCGGGGCAAGCTATTTTACGATATCTGTGCCAAAGGGGGCGGGTGCTACGGCCGAACCGGTTTTTTCGATCTCCGACCGGCCATTTCGCAGGTGTCCTGTCCGACCCTGGTCATGTACCCGGACCGAGGTTATTTTTTCGATGTGGAACAGGGGGTTGACTTCTACCACCATTTAACCCGGGGCGAGCTGCTGGTTTTCCCCAAATGCGGACACAACATTTTCGAGCACTACCCGCAGATGTATGCCCGACAGGTGGTGGACTTCGTCCGACGGCAGCGATCACATTCCAGGGCAGTCAAAGCCTAGAAACCTTTAATGAATGCGCAGAAAAAAAAGAGGTGCATTTTTTTTGCTTGCTTAAAAAGCAGTTGACGGACAGTCGGGTGAAATGTCAGTTAAGACTATGGAGCTGGATCACAACGTGGGAATGGTTGGAACCGGGAGGGAGCCAGGTTGAAAAACAATTATATCGATGATCTCATCCATTCGGTCGCACGGGTGGTGAAACCGAACGTCCCGCTGCTGAAAGATGTGCTGGTGATCGGCGGCATGCCCGATAAAACCCAGAATCTGCAATATCTGAGCTACAACCGGGATACCACCTTGGCCAGAGGCCTGTCTTGTGAATTTTCTGCTGTGGCGGTGATCAACAACCGGCGGGTCTCGGAATGGCAGCTCACCGGGTATCAGAAGAAAATCAGCCGCTGGGTATTCAGTACCCGATGGGCCCGTAATCCACTGGACCTGTTTTTAAACAACCTGCGGTGCAGCCGGTCAGTCATATCGGTGCTTGACGAGGCGACCAGCAATTATACCCTGCTGGGTATCCTGACTGAGACCGATCTTCACAAGACGGGGCTGACGAATCGACGGGCAGAGTTCATCTGCCCGGTTGTGGCGGTGCCCGGCATCGAGATCACTGCCTTGCAGACCATCCAGGCCTTTGAATCGGCCAACCAAATTAAAAAGTCAGGCATCATCGGCCTGGAGCTGTATCGGAAGACCGGCCGCCAGATGGCGGGGACTTGAAAAAACAATCTTAAAATAACGCTTCCACGAACTGCTTCGGGTTGAACGCTTGAAGGTCTTCCACGCGCTCTCCCACACCGATATATTGCAAGGGGATGTTTAGGCTGCTGCAGATACTCACCACGATGCCGCCTTTGGCCGTGCCGTCCAGCTTGGTGAGGGCGATGCCGGTCACACCCAGCGCCTCGTTGAACATCTTGGCCTGTGACAGGGCGTTTTGACCCGTGGTGGCGTCCAGCACCAGCAGCACTTCGTGGGGCGCCTCGGGAAGCCGTTTGGCAAGGGTGCGCTGGATTTTTTTGATCTCCTCCATCAGGTTTACCTTGGTGTGCAGACGGCCGGCGGTGTCGACGAAGACGATGTCCGTACCTCTGGAGATGGCGGCATCCACACTGTCGTAGGCCACGGCTGCCGGGTCTGCATGATCCTTGTGGCGGACGATATCCGCGCCGGCCCGTTCTGCCCAGATGGCCATTTGTTCGATTGCCGCGGCCCGGAACGTATCGGCGGCGGCAATCAGCACCTTCTTGCCGTGGCGGGACTCGTGAGCGGCCAGCTTGCCGATGGTAGTGGTCTTGCCCACCCCGTTGACACCCACCACCATGACCACGTGGGGTTTGGCGGCAGCCTTGGGCGAGGGTGCTGGCAGGGCGTCGAAATAGGCCAGGATCTCTTCTTTCAAGAGCGCTTTCAATTCCTTGGCACCGGCGATGCGCGACCGTTTTCCCCCGATCCGTTCCATGATGTCCATGGTGGTCCGGACTCCCATGTCCGCAGTGATCAACAGCGCTTCCAATTCCTCCAGCATGTCGTCGTCAACCAGTTTTTTCCCGAGAAACAGGTCATCGATATCCGTGGTGAGGATCTTGCGGGTTTTGGAAAGCCCGGATTTCAGGCGGGTGAACAGGCCTTTACCCTTTTTTTCAGCGGGCGTATCATGCGCCGGTGGTGGCGCTGACACGGCTTCCTCTTTTGGAGCGTGCAGGTTGTCTTTACGTTCTGCCGCCGCTTGCGGTTCGATCACCTCGTCGATGGGTGCTTCCGGTTCATGAAAGGCCTCGTCGCCCGTGTCATCAGTCCACGGCGATTCGGCTGCTTCCTCATCGGGTTGGTTCTGCTTCTTTTTAAACCAGTTGAATGCCATGGATGTCCTTCAATGATGACGGCTTCGTCAAAAGTCCAATATCTGCGTTACGCTTCACCCCTCGTCACTGCGGCGTACCATAAGTACGCCTCACTCCTCAAGGGTTCGCAAGCCTTGATCTTGAACTTTTGACAAAGCCGTCTGAAATCTGACTATTGATACGTTCGTCAATGAAACTATGCCGCGGTGAGTTCCTTTGCGTGGTTTTCGCGGTCCAGGTTTACCGACACGACCTTGGACAAGCCCTTTTGTTCCATGGTGATGCCGAACAGGGTGTCGGCAAACTCCATGCTGTTCTTGTTGTGGGTGACCATGATGATCTGGGATTTTTCGCCGATCACCTTCATCAGGTTGTTGAAGCGCATGACGTTGGCGTCGTCCAGCGGTGCATCGATCTCGTCCATGAGGCAAAAGGATGCCGGTCTGAGCAAGAAGATCGAAAAGATGAAGCTGATCGCCGACAACGCCTTCTCACCACCGGAAAGCAGACTCATTCGAGTGAGTTTTTTGCCCGGCGGGTGAACCATGAATTCCACTCCGGTTTCCAGCGGTTCGCTGGGATTGGTCAGTTCCAGGCGGGCGGTGCCGCCTTCGAACAGCCGGGGAAATACTTCCTGGAGTTTTTCATTGATGCGGTTGACGGTGTCCAGAAACCGCTCCTGGGTGATGCGGTTGATCTTGCGGATCACCTGGTGCAATCCATCGATGGCTTTGACCAGATCGTCTCGCTGTTCGCACAGAAAGTCGTAGCGCTCCTTTTGTTCCTCGAATTCGCGGATCGCCTCCAGGTTGACGTCACCGATATTGATGATTTTCTGGCGGATGGCGGCCAGGGTCGTTTCCAGTTCCTCGGGGCTCTGCTGGCTGGATTCCTCCGGCGGTTCATCGGTGTTGCCCAGTTCGGCAATGGCACAGTGGTAGTATTCCTGGCAGCGGTTCTCCAGATTTTCCCGCTTGATTCGCTTTTCGGCCAAATCCATTTCCAGCGTGCGGATTTTTTGGTGAAGTGTTTCGCGCTGGTTCTGGATCTGGGAAATCTGAGCGTCATTTTCCTTTAATCGGGCATCGATGTCACCGAACGCCTTTTCATCGGCGCCCAACCGGCCGTCTATCTGCTCAAGGGCCTCGTAATGGGCGGCTAGGTCCCGGCTTATGATTTCATTGCGTTTGCCGGTTCCTTCGATCTTTTCGGTTTTGGCGGAAATGTCATGGGAGAGCTGTTCGAGGCGTCGAATCCCGTCTGCCTGGAAATCTTTCAGTCGGCGAAGCGTGCCGGTGCAGTTGTCCAGGTTGGCGCTGGCGGCGGTGAGTTTGAGCTTCAAGTCCACGATCCGCTGGTTGAAAGCTTCCAGCGTTGAGGCGGTTTCATCGATCTGGGCCGAGGTGCGGGCCACCTGTTCCTGGGCCTCGGTGACGTTGCGGGCCATGGCTCCCAGCAGAGCGTGGTAGCGCTCGATCTCTTCGTCCAGGTCCATCTCTTCGCCCATGAGCTGCTCCTGTTCCAGCCGGACGATCTCCAGGTGCCGCCGGGCGCTTTTTAGGTCTTCGTCGGCTCGATAGAGTGCCTTTTCCGCCTCCATGGCGTCTTGGGCGGCACGGCTCTTTTCGGCGATGGTTTCCTGCAGTTGCTTTTCGAGCCCGCGGACCTGAATTTCCATTTCCGTCTGGTTGTGGTGAGCCTGTATCGCCTGGGTGTCAAATCGGTCGCACTGCACGGCCAGAGATTTGATTTCCTGTTTCTTGGCCAAGATGCCCGACAACTTGTCCGGGCTGCCCCCGATCATCACCCCCTGGGTGGAGAGCAGGTCGCCGCCCCGAGTGACCACGGTTTGCACCTTGCCGTTGCGGTTGAAGATCTCGCGGGCCGTGTCCAGGGTGTCGGCGACCACCACGTGTCCAAGCAGGGCGCCGGTCACCGATTCGAAACCGTCTTTGACGCGGACATGATTCAGCAGGAGGCGGTCTGGTTGCGGCCGCTTTTCCAGGCGATCGTCCACGGCTCGCATGCCGCCCACAGGGATGAATCCGCACCGTCCGGCCTGGGTTTGTTGCAGATAACCGATCGCATTGGCGCCTGAATGCTGGTCCTGCACCAGGATATACTGGAGAGATTCGCCCAGGGCCGCCTCCACGGCGGTTTCATAGGTGGGGGCCGGCTCGATCACGTCGGCCAGAAGCCCGACGATACCGCTCGGCCGGCTGGCCTCCGGTTGCGGTGTTTCCTGTCTGGCGGCCTTGAAGATGGCTTTTACGCCGTCCCGATACCAGTCCAGGTTGGCTTCCATCTTTTTCAGGGTGGCTAGGCTGCTGCGGGCCTTGTTGCGCTCCATATCCAGGGTCTGGGTGGTCTTTACCTGGGCGGACAAAGACGCAATGGCGGCATCCAGGTCCCCTTTCAGGGACGCAATTTGACCCTCCAGATCCCGGATTTCGTTTTTTGTCTGGGTCAGTCCGGCATCGGCAGCCTCGCGGCGAGCGGTGGCTTCCCGC
>JAGTUY010000525.1 GCA_018224455.1 Desulfosarcina sp. | reverse complement strand
CGCCTTTTACGGCGTGGATATCTATACCGCTTACCGTGACCTTCCTGAGGCGTTCACAACGGTGCTCATGTACGGTTCGGGCGACCAGCAGATCCCCTTTAGCGAGAATAAAAACGGTCGCAGAAAAAAAGTATTGAAACCCTTTAAAGGGATTATCCCGCATTTGCAGCAGCAGTATGCCGAAGCGGAATCGCCGGCCGAGAAAAACGCCCTGAGCGGCTATATGGCCGAATCACCCTGCGCCCATTGCAAAGGCTCGCGACTGCGCAGGGAGAGTCGGCATATAAAGATTGGTGGAGCGTCAATCGGCGATTTGACCGCCCGATCGATCTCCGGGCTGAAGACGTTTTTCAACGCCTTCCGGCCGGATGGCAAACGCGGCTTGATTTCCGAAAAGATCATCAAGGAGATTGCCGCTCGCCTGGCCTTTTTAAATGATGTGGGCCTTTCCTATCTTACCCTGGACCGTCCGGCCCATACCCTGTCCGGTGGAGAGAGCCAGCGGATCCGCCTGGCCACCCAGATCGGCTCCAAATTGACAGGTGTGCTCTATGTATTGGACGAGCCCAGCATCGGTCTGCACCAACGCGACAACGCGCGTCTGCTGGGCACGCTGATGAATATGCGGGACATGGGCAATTCGGTGCTGGTGGTTGAACATGATGAAGAAACGATCCTGGCCGCAGACCACGTCGTTGACATGGGGCCCGGTGCCGGCATCGACGGCGGCCATGTGGTCTTTCAAGGAACACCTGCCCTGATGCTGGAAGACAACCAGTCCATGACGGGCAAATACCTTTCCGGCAGGCTGAAAATCGATGTGCCGGCCAACCGACGGCCCGCCGGCCAGGGCGAAATCCGCATTGTCGGGGCACGTCAGAATAACCTGAAAAACATCGACGTGTCCTTCCCCACCGGTGTGTTCACCTGCGTCACCGGTGTCTCTGGTTCGGGTAAATCCAGCCTGGTATTAGAGACCCTTTACCGGGCAGCCATCCGCAGCCTTCAACAGCTCAACCTGCCGGCCGGGCACTATGAGCGGATCACCGGCCTTGAAAAAATCAACAAGGTCATCGACATCGACCAATCCCCCATCGGCAAGACGCCTCGATCCAACCCCGGCACCTATACCGGCCTGTTTACTCCGATCAGGGATCTTTTCAGTCGCACACCGGAAGCTAGAATGCGGGGCTACAAACCCGGCCGGTTCAGCTTCAACATCCGCGGCGGTCGTTGTGAAGCCTGCGAAGGGGACGGCATCATCCGCATCGAGATGCATTTTCTACCCGACATCTATGTTCCCTGCGACGTCTGCAAGGGCAGGCGATACAACCGAGAGACCCTGGAAATCCGCTATAAAGGCAAGAATATCGCCGAGGTGCTGGACATGACCGTCGACCAGTGTCTGGCCATGTTCCAAAACATCGATGTCATCCGATCCAAACTGCAGACACTGGTGGATGTCGGACTCGGCTATGTCCCCATCGGCCAGTCGGCCACGACACTCTCCGGAGGCGAGGCCCAGCGGATCAAACTGGCACGGGAACTGAGCAAACGGGGCACAGGAAACACCCTTTACATACTCGACGAACCCACCACGGGACTGCATCCCGACGACATCCGCAAACTGCTGGGGGTATTGAATCGTCTGGTGGATGCGGGCAACACAGTGGTGGTCATCGAGCACAATTTGGATGTGATCAAAACCGCCGATCATGTCATCGATTTAGGACCCGAAGGAGGCGACGCCGGTGGGGTTGTCGTGGCTGCCGGCACACCGGAAACCATCTGCCGGGTAGCCGAGTCCCACACCGGGCGGTATTTAAAAAAAGTTCTGGGTTCAGGGTTCTGAGTTCAGCGCTACCCGGTCCGTTGAACCCTGAACCCGGAACCCGGAACGCTGAACCCGAAACCCAAACGTAAAAAGAGCCGCGGCAATCAAGCCGCGGCCTTTTTACATTTTGGTCTGTGGCAGGTACGGAAATTAACCGGCAAACAGCGCAGCAATAGCGCCTGCCTGAGGATGCGCGTAGATCAAAATCAGGGCCACAACGAGGGCGTAAATGGCCAGTGATTCGATCATGGCCAGGCCGATCAACAAGGTCACGGTGACCTTACCGGAAGATTCGGGATTCCGGGCGATGCCTTCAACGGCGGACCTCAGGCCAATACCCTGTCCAATTCCGCAGCCGAAGGCGGCAATTGCCATTCCAAAACCAGCTGCCGTTGCACACGCGATAAAAAACTGCAATGCTTGAGCTTCCATATCCTACACTACCTCCTTTAAAAAGATTGATATTTAGGGCTTCTTCCAGTTACCCCAAAACCGATAGAACGGACGTCGATGCGCCACGTGCATAACCTTTTTCATACCCAGGGCCAATCGACGATCTTCCCGATTGCGACTGCGTCGCTGATCAATGCGCATGTTCCATTGCACTTGAAAAGTAGATTAGCGACAGCAGAAAGAAAACAAAGGCTTGAACAAAGGCCACGAAAACACCCAATGCCATGATGGGCAGTGGTGCGAAAAAGGCACCCGCCAGGCCGAAAAGAATGGCCAGGACGATTTCATGCCCCATCATGTTTCCAAACAGACGGAAGGAGAGCGAAAGAACCCGAGCCAAATGTCCGATGATCTCAATAATAAAAATTAAGGGGGCCATCCACCAGACCGGTCCCATAAAATGCTTAAGATATGCAACCCCATGGTATTTGACACCGATGACATGAGTGAATATCACCACGATGAGTGCAACCGATGCCGTCGTGTTTAGGTTGGCGGTGGGCGGAAGAAAACCAGGAATAATGCCGATCAGGTTCCCGATGAAGATGTAAAGAAAAACCGTGGCGAGCAAGGGGAAAAGCCAACGCGCCTCTTCGCCGGCCGTCTCAACCATAAACTCCTCGATGCCCGAGACGATCACTTCAAACAGGTTTTGGGCTTTTCCCGGTATCATGGAAATGGTTTTGGTGGCCAAGGCGCCGGCAATAATCAGGATCGCCATGAGCACCCAGGAGTAAACCACATGGGTGTATGTGTGAGCGAAATGCCCCAACCCGATCGCTTCAAAAATCTTCACGAAAAATAGATAGGGATGCTCCATCCTTAGACCGCCTCCTTGAAAAATAGTTTTTTAAGCTCAACCAGGGTGGCTAGGGTGATGCTGGCCACCACGACGGAAAGACCGATGAACAGACCAATGGGGTTCACCACCTGTTGGCGTATAAGCAAGAAGATGATCACGCCGCTGATGATGAATCGGATGTAGTATTTGATCAGGACCACGTTGGGGGAAGCCAGCCGCTGGGGGTGAAGGGCCTTGTTCAGGGTTTTGGCCAGCAGGTGAAAATTGATTGTGACGATCAGCCCGCCAAAAATGATGCCCAAGGCGAATGTCGGCGTTGCCGCCAGTAATCCCAGCAGGCTGACCGCAGCCAGAAGCACCCAGTTGGATCGCGTAACGAATGTGAGTATGCGCTGCTGAATGGTCACGGTAGATGAAGCTTTGCTGTTACGGGTCACAGTTTGCGGCTTTTTTTAATGGCCAGGCCGATGTTGCGGTATCCGGCGGCGATGCCGAACCCCAAGAAGACAAGCGTCAACCATGGTGTCGTGTCAAAGCGCCCGTCCAGATACACCCCGATCCCCAGTCCGATAAAAATCGAGAGTGACACCGAGAAACCCAGGCTCGAATAATAAGCCAGATCTCGTATCCACGTTCGCGTTTCTCTTTTCATGGGATTCGACCCTTCTCCGACCGCAAAGCAGCGTCAGATCAGGCCCTGATCGGAATGTCTGCGTCTAACACAGCCCGGGATTCAAGTCAATCTCAAAGTGCCTCCGCAGCGCCGAAAACCATCACCACGCGAGCCGGCTGGCATCAAAAACCGGGCCGTCCACACAGACGTGCCGGTAGCGTTCGTTGTCGTCCCTCATTTTCACGGCACATCCCAGGCAGGCACCCATCCCACAGGCCATCATGGCCTCGATGGAAACCTGGCAGGAGATGCCGCGTTTTGCGGCAATCGCGGAAACCGCTTTGAGCATCCCCGGCGGGCCACAGGCGCAAATGAGATCCGCCGAACCTGAATCCAGCGCCTTTTCCAGGCTGCGGGTCACCATACCCTGGTTCCCCTGGCTGCCGTCATCGGTGGATACGTCCAGCAAAAAACCGGGAAGGTCGAATTCGGTGATGCATACCAGGTCATCCTTGGTCCGGCCGCCGACGAACACCACACAGCGATGGAGATCGCCCTCCCGCTCCAGCATCGACTGGGCCAGGAAGCGAATGGGCGGCACACCGACCCCGCCGGCCACGAGGATCAGTTGCCGGCAGCTGTCGGGCACCAAAAAGGCGTTTCCCAGCGGCCCGATGACCGATAATCGATCACCACTCCGGCATCGGGACAACCGTTCGGTTCCCTTTCCCACCACTTTATACAGGATTTCAACACCGGTCACACGATCCGCGTCCCGGATCTGGCCCAACAGGGAAAAGGGACGGCGCAGCAGGGGTGTGGCCTCGGTGCCGATCCGGACCATGATGAACTGGCCGGGTTTAGCGCTGTCGAAACCAGCGGCGCAGGATAGCCCCATGCGGAAATATCCCGGCGCTGCCGGCTGGTTCCTCAATACGATGGTGTCTTGTTCAATCATTATTTATCTAACCCCGATCAGGGCGGCAAAACGTCCGGTTGCCCGCGCCGCCCGGTAGGAAAAAAAAAGGTGGGGATTGCAACGGGTGCATATGCCCGGGCCATGCACGTTGTCTTCCATCAGGCCGGCCGCGGTCAGCTGATGCCGGCTGATGCGCCAGAAATCAAAATGGTTCGCGCCCACGCGAAAGGGCCAGAATTGTCGGGGGATCTCATCTTTAAAATTGATAAACTCGGCACAACAGGGCCCCAGGGAAGGACCGATGGCAGCGGTCATCTGCCCTGGCTCGCAACCGAATTCGGCAACCATCCGCAAGACCGTGCGGCCGATGATGTCGGCCACACTGCCCCGCCAGCCGCAGTGGATGTTAGCCACCACCCGTTTTTGCGGATCGACAAGCATCACCGCCTGGCAGTCCGCCGTTTGGATCAACAGCCGAATACCCGGCACATCGGAAATCAGCGCATCGGCCGGCACCGGCACCGTTTGAATCGACTCCCCGCGGTCGATTGCTTCACGGGTGATTGTCCGGATGGATGTGCCGTGATTCTGACGGGTATAAACGTGAACGCCGCCACCGGCCATTTGCCGCAATCGGTTCCGGTTGGCCGTGACTGCCGCCGGGTCGTCACCCACCCCATGGCTCAGGTTCAAGCCGTCAAAGGGCGGCCGGCTGGCTCCCCCCATCCGGCTCACGGCGGCATGCACCAGACCAGGGATCTGCACAAGCGCGGAAAATTGAAACAGATAGTTTTGTTTATCTTTTACCAGAAACAACGTTACCCCAATCTGACGCTAAAGCGCCCGGGCCAGCGTCAACACATCCACCCGCCGGGCCCCATCCCGGAGCAGGGCATCCGTGCAGGCATCGGCTGTGGCGCCCGTGGTCAACACGTCATCCACCAGGAGCACCCGTTTGCCTGAACTTTGACCGCGACGGCTCATGGCAAAAGCATTCCGGATGTTGCTTCGCCGCTGCTGCCTGTCCAATCCGGTCTGAGCGTCCGTGGCCCGGATGCGCACCAACAGGTCTCGAATGACCACGGTCTCTTCGGGCAGCGCCCACCCTCTCACCAGCAGGTAGGCCTGGTTGAATCCCCGCTGTCGGAATCGAAGCCGGTGAAGGGGAACCGGTGCCACCACATCGACGTCGCCGTCCGTCCAATAGTACCGGAAGGTATCCAAAAGCAGTCCTCCCAGCGGACCGGCAAGGCTCACCTTGCCCTTGAACTTAAGTGCATGGATAGCCGTTTTCAGGGTGTTATCATAGATACCGACGGCGCGGGCACGGGTAAAGGTACTGGGTCGGTCCAGGCACCGGCCGCAAAGGTGATCGTCCCCCTCGCGACTCTTGAAAACCAGCCCGCACCGGGAACACAGCGGGGATGCCACCGCGGTCCACCGGTCTAGACAAGGCAAACAAAAGTGTGGGGCCATTGCCGCGGAAAAACCGACCGGACGGGCCGTTGACGAGGTTGCAGTGTCATGCTGAAAAAGCCGGCCGCACCCCAGGCATTTGGCCGGAAAAAGGGCGTCACCCATGCCATGCACCAACCGCTTGAGCACCCCGGTCAGCCTTGTTCGACCCAGCATGCCAACGCCCTATTTCATCTGTGCGACGATAGCGGCGGCAAACTCGGAGCATTTCACTTCCTGAGCCCCCTCGATCTGCCGCGCCAGGTCATAGGTCACCCGGCGGTCCTTGATCGCTGCCTGAACCGCATCGCGAACGGCGTTCCCCGCCTCTTTCCACCCCATGTAATCGAGCATCATGGCGCCGGATAGAATCAGGGAGCCGGGATTCACCTTGTCCAGGCCGGTGTATTTCGGGGCGGTGCCGTGGGTCGCCTCGAAAACGGCGCAGACGTCGCCAATGTTGGCCCCCGGCGCCATGCCCAGCCCGCCCACCTGGGCAGCAAGGGCATCGGATATATAGTCGCCGTTAAGGTTGGGCGTGGCGATGACGTCGTATTCATCCGGTCGCAGGAGCACCTGCTGAAACAGCATGTCCGCAATCCGGTCTTTGATCACCACCTTTCCCGCGGGTGCCTTCCCGTCGTAGTTGTCATAGAGCTGCGCCTCGGTGATCGTCCGGTCGGCAAACCGCTCCCGGGCCACCTGGTAGCCCCACTGGGCAAAGGCGCCTTCGGTGAACTTCATGATATTGCCCTTATGCATGAGCGTGACGCTGGGAAAACCGTTTTCCAGGGCGTGAACAATGGCGCTGGCCACCAGACGCTTGGTATTGGCCGGGCTGATGGGCTTGATGCCGATGCCGGCGGCGGGCGGCAGGTCGACCCCCATTTTCGTTTTGAGAAAATCAGCCACGGTATCGGCCTCATCGGTTCCGGAGGCCCACTCGATGCCCGCGTACAGATCCTCGGTGTTTTCCCGGAATACAACCATGTTGATCTTTTCCGGGTGTTTCATGGGGCTGGGAACCGTTTCGATATAACGCACCGGGCGGACGCAGGCATACAGATCCAACTTCTGCCGGATGGCCACATTGAGGCTCCGTATGCCCTTGCCGATGGGCGTGGTCAACGGCCCTTTGATGGCCACCACGTTGGATTCAATGGCGTCCAGGGCCTCCTGGGGCAGATAGTTGCCGGTTTTCTGGTAACCCTTTTCCCCAACGGGCAGTTCCAGCCAGGATATCTTTCGTTTTCCGGCGTAGGTTTTTTCAACCGCTGCGTCGATGACCAGCCGGGTCGCCCGCCAGATATCGGGCCCGATGCCGTCGCCTTCGATGAAGGGAATGATCGGTTGATCCGGAACGTTCAGACTGCCGTCACTGTTTTTTTTAATCTTTTCTGCATCTGCCATGAGGCGCTCCTCCCGGGTAAAACCCAATCATAAACGCTACATTATATCGTCATCCCGCCAGCTGGCGCTGCCGGAAGGCTTCGTAAAGTACGACGGCGGCGGCAGCCGATGCATTGAGCGAATCCACGCGGCCTCGCAGCGGAATAGAGACCAGGAAATCGCAATGCTGCCTGACCAACGGACGCAGACCCTTTTCCTCTCCCCCCACCACCAGGGCCAGTGGGCCTTTCAGGTTCGCCTGAAAAACAGTCTGATCCGCTTGCATGGAAAGGCCAGCCACCCAGACGCCCCTTTTTTTCAGCCATTGGATGGTCCCGACCAGATTGGTCACCCGGCACAACCGCGTGTGTTCGAGGGCACCGGCGGAGGCCTTGGATACGGCCGGTATCGCCCCGACGGCGCGATCTTTGGGCACCACGAGCGCATCGGCGCCCACACAGTGCGCCGTGCGGACAATGGCGCCCAGGTTGTTCGGGTCCACAATACTGTCCAGCAGCACCAGCAGGCAGATGCCACCGTTCCGGCCGGTTTCGGCAACGACAGCTTCCATGGAATCGATGGGCAAGGGGGACACGGCGGCGGCAACGCCCTGGTGCTGGTCGCTGCCGCAGGCCGCACAAATCTGGTCAGGCGTGAGCGTCTGACAGGAGATCCCCCGTTTTTCCGCCAGTTCGACAACGCGGGTCTGGCGGTCGGAAAGAACCGTCCGGTCCACCATCAATGTATACATGGTTCGCCGTGCGGCGGTCAATGCCTCCAAGACCGGGTGAAATCCGTAAAGCACCTCCCGGCTGTCCGGCGCCGGCCTTCGTTTTTTGGTTGTTCCGGCCATGTCAAGCGGCCCCGCCTTTTAGTATCGACACAAATCGGGCGATGGCCGCCCCAAGGTCATCATTGACGACCACATGCCGGTACATCCCCCGGCAGGCAATTTCGGCTTCGGCGTTCTTCATGCGTTTGTCGATCACCGAACCGCTGTCCAGCCCTCTGGCGGTGATCCGCTGGCGAAGGATTTTCATGGACGGCGCCATGATGAAAATGGTGACCGCATCCGGGTAGCGGCGCACCATCTGCGCAGCGCCCTGGACATCGATATCCATCAGAACATCCCGGCCGTTATCCAGATGATCCTCGATGAACCGGGCGGACGTGCCGTAATAGTTGCCATGGACCCTGGCCCATTCCGCCCATTGCCCGGTGTCGATACCCTCGCGGAACTGCGCTTCGGTGACAAAAAAATAGTCCCTGCCCTCCTGCTCCCCGTCGCGGGGCGCCCGCGTGGTCGAACTGACCGAATAGACCAGATCAGGCAAGTGCCGGCGGGCCGCATCACACAGCGTGGTTTTCCCGGCCCCCGACGGCGCGGAGACCACAAAGAGCCGAGCGCCATGGCTCGGCCCATTTTTCTTGTCAGTCAACCTCATACCGGCCATCTCGGGTCACTTTTCCGTTGTCAGGTCTTCGAAACGCTGGGAGATGGTTTCGAACTGGATCGCGGACAGTACGATGTGGTTGCTGTCCATGATGATAACGGCCCGGGTGCGGCGCCCCTGTGTGGCGTCAACCAGATGCCTTTCATTGCGGGCTTCATCTTTCAGGCGCTTCATCGGCGACGAACTGGGCGAAACAATGGACACCACGCGTTCGGCAACGACCGTATTGCCGAAGCCGATATTCAGCAGTTTTTTTTCCATCCCCCTCCCCTTCCTGATTGGGTGCGGCCGCTGACAGGGTCGCACCCGTCGGTGACCTGGCAACCCATGCGCCCGGCACGATGCTATTCCACGTTCTGAATCTGCTCGCGCAGCTTCTCGAGCTCCGATTTCACCGCCACGATGATATGGGACATGGCGGCCTTGCCCGATTTCGATCCCATGGTGTTAAATTCCCGATTGAACTCCTGGAGCAGAAAATTCAGTGGTCTGCCGGCCGGCGTATCGTCTTCCATCAGTGCCCGGAACTGCTGAATGTGGCTGTTGGCCCGCACGATCTCCTCGGAGATGTCACTCCGGTCGGCCAACAGGGCCGCCTCCTGGGCGATGCGCGTCTGATCGATCTCCACGACACCGTGGGTGAGGGCGTCGATGCGCTCTTTCAGCCGCTGACGAACCATTTCCGGCAGCTGCGCGGCCAAGTCGCCGATCTCTTCCAGCATGGTCTCGATGGCGTCCAGGCGCTGCCGGAAATCCCGGGCCATGTTATCCCCTTCCACCCGCCGCATGGCATCCAGATCGGTCATGGCCGTCCTCAGGCGCGGTTCCAATTGCGGCCATACGGCATCCATGTCTTTTTCCACCTCCACCGCCTGGATCAGGCTGCCCGCCGCCAGGACCATCTCGATGGTCATCTGGCCGGTCAGGCCCAAGGCTTGGTTCAGTTGGGTCAGGGCCTCGCAATACGCCCTTGCCCGCGGCAGATTGACCTCAAACGCGATGCCCGCCTCCGACGCATCGTGAATCTGCACCCGAATATCGACCCGTCCACGGGCCACGGTTTCGGCGATGATGCCTTTTATACGCTCCTCCAGCGATTCGAAACCGTGGGTGAGCTTCAAGGCTACATCCAGATGTCGGCTGTTGAATGAACGCACCTCCACACGAACGGTGTAGGCAGCGGTCTGATTTTCCGACCGGGCATAGGCGGTCATGCTTTTGATCATGGTTATTTTCCTTGCTTTAAATCCAGCATATATTTTTTCCGAACCAGGGTTAGAAAGTCAATCAGGTGCTTGTCGGCATAGTCGGGGTAGGTCCACGGCAGCGTGCGGAAGGCCCCTTTCTGATAGATCAGCGTCAGGTCTGCATAGATGCCTTGGCCAATATAAATACGATGGGTAAAATTTTTTCCGGTGGCCAGAACGAAACGTTCGGGCAGCAGATATCCAGGATCGATATTGACCCGGCGCTTCCCCTGCCGCCGGTAGGTTTGTTCCACCGCATTGGTCATCCGCTTGATCGCGGCCAGTTCGGTCTGCTCGACAAGCGTTTTAAAAACGACCAGCCGGCGACTCAGCGGTGCACCCATCTCCTCTTCATAATACGTCGTGAAATCAAAATTGAGCCAGGCACTGATCATGTCGACGGGACCCAACCGGTCCTGCAACGCTTGGGCGATACCCGCGGCAAGAGCCTTTTCCCTGACGAAAAAACCCACAATCAGTTTGGCTGGCTTAGGCGGCTGGGGCAAACTCATGGATTAAGGGGTTTGGCCTCTTCGATCAGCATGATGGGGATGTCATCCCGGATTTCGTAAACCAGCCGGCACGCTTCACAGATCAGCCCGTCTTGGGCGTCGTTGAGGCGGATTTCCCCTTTGCATTGGGGGCAGGCAAGGATCTCAAGCAGTTCCTGGTTGATCGCCATGGATGACTCCATTTTCTGTTTTATTTCCATAAAGGTGAGATTTAATACCATACACGAACAAGATTTGCAGCATCTTTATGGTAAACAAGCCACCATTGGGAATACCACCTCCAGCGCATCGTTTACAAAATGTTCCCTATGGGTTAAATATCTGGCACCTTTGATCAGGAATTTTGAGGGTTGGCAGATAAAAAGGAAACGAATGTGAAACATTTCTTCACGATAGAATTGAAGGACCGGCATCGACGGATCTTGTCCTTGGTAAAGAAAAACAGGTGGCGCCTGATTTTTGCAGCCGGATGCAGCTTGATGATATCAGGCGCAACCACCACGATGGGGTACCTGATCAAACCGGTAATCGACGATATCTTCGTCAGCCGAGATACGACCGGTTTGTTGTTGCTCCCCCTTTTGGTGGTTGCCGTTTTTTTAATGAAGGGGTTGGGCAATTACGGTCAAGAGTATTTTATGAACTACGTCGGCGAAGACATCATTCGCCGGTTGCGCAACCAGCTTTACGACCGCATTCAAGATCTTCCATTGGCCTTTTTCCAGAAAGAACGCACCGGTGCGCTTATGTCGCGTATCACCAACGACGTCAACATACTCAAAGCGATGGTATCCACTGCTGTCACCGGGTCCCTGCGGGACGCCTCAACCATCATCGGCCTGACGGCAGTGATCTTCTATCAGAACTGGCGAATGGCGATGATTGCCTTTTTTGTCCTGCCGATCGCCTTCTGGCCGGTCTTCATACTTGGACGGAAAGTACGGCGGGTAAGCACCGGTTGTCAGCAGTCCATGGCCGAACTAAACGCGTTTCTGCATGAAACATTTTCCGGCAATAAGATCGTCAAGGCATTCGGCATGGAAGCCCACGAAAAACAACGATTCTTCAGTAAAACCGACCGACTGTTCAAACTGGAAATAAAAGGGGTAATCGTCCGTGCGCTCTCTTCGCCAATCATGGAATTCTTCGGCGGTCTGGGTATCGCTTTTGTCATCTGGTATGGCGGATCGGAGGTAATCGACGGCAAGACGACGCCAGGAACTTTTATGAGTTTTCTGGCATGTGTCCTGCTTTTGTATGATCCGGTCAAGAAACTGAGCCATTTGAACAACTCGATTCAGCAGGGGTTGGCCGCTGCCGATCGTGTTTTCGATATTGTGGAAACCCCATCCGATATAAAAGACCCCCTCACTCCCCGCCACATCCAGACCGGTCCACACGACTTGCAACTCAACAATGTTCGTTTCAATTATGGTGACCAAGATGTTCTCAAAGGCATCGATCTGAAGGTCGATCAAGGCCAGGTATTGGCCTTGGTGGGAATGAGCGGCGGCGGCAAGAGCACCATTGCCAATCTGATTCCCCGTTTTTTTGATGTCACCGGCGGAAGTATCCGCATCGATGGCATCGACGTTCGCGAAATTGCCCTGGCCGACCTTCGCCGCCAAATCGCCATTGTGACTCAAGAACCGATTCTATTCAATGAAACGGTGCGCGACAATATCGCCTATGGCCGTCCTGGTGCTACGGAGGATCAGATCGTGGTCGCTGCAAAGGCAGCCTTTGCCCACGATTTCATTCTCCGTTTTTCAGATGGATACAACACCATGATCGGCGAATTGGGCGGACGGCTTTCCGGAGGGGAAAAGCAGCGTCTTTGCATCGCCAGGGCACTCATCAAAGACGCACCCATCCTGATTTTAGATGAAGCAACCGCATCCCTGGACTCCGAAGCTGAAGCGGTCGTCCAAAAGGCACTGCAAAACCTGATGCGCGGACGAACAACCGTGGTGATTGCCCATCGGCTGTCCACCATTGCCGGCGCCGACAATATTGCCGTCATCATAGGTGGTTGCGTTGCTGAAGAAGGCCCGCATGAAGCGCTTCTATCCCGAAAAGGGGAGTACTACAAACTATATCAGATGCAATATGGGGCGGATAAAAGACGAGATGAAACATTCCCATGAAATAACAGAGCAGGCGATTAGGGCATTTTGCCTGGCCATCGGCGCTATTCCCAAAAAGTACCATGCCTGCCTTGCACGACTTTTAGGACGGTTTTGGGATCGACTCTCATCCCGGCAAAAGACGCTTTGCGCAAAATCATTGCCGCACTGAGAAAGAATGAGATTGTCGGGCTTTTGATCGATCAGAATTCTGACCCCCGCAACGGCTGGGTTGAAACGTTAATCAACGGAACTGAAATAGGCGACGGCGTTCTCGAAGATCCGGATTCCGGCCCCCGTACTATCCCCGCGGCCGCCCCCAGCCCGTTTGCGCTTTTCCACCTGCCGTGTCCAGTCCGGATGATTGGTGACATGGTTGTAAGCTTCCGGGTGCGGCATCAGACCAAAGACGCGTCCGCTGATGTCGCAGATGCCGGCAATGTCAGCCAATGAGCCGTTGGGGTTGTGAGGAAAGGCACCGTTGGCCGCCTGGCCGTCCGGCATGGCATATTGCAGGACGATCTGACCGTTATCCGCCAGTGTTCGCAGGGTTTGGCTTTGCGTATAGAATTTTCCCTCACCATGCCTGACCGGCAGCTCGAGAGTCTGCATGTCTCTGGTGAACACGCATGCCGAGTCGGGATTGATCTTCAGGCGGACCCATTGATCACGAAAATTGCCGCAGTCATTGTAGGTCAGGGCCACCGATCGACGGGTGTAATCCCCATCGATCCCCGGCAGCAATCCCAGGTTGACCAGGGTCTGGAATCCATTGCAGATGCCGATGATCAGCTTCCCGGCGGCGACGAAGTCGAGCAGGCGGTCGCCGATGTTCGTCTTCAGGCGCAGGGCCTGAATCACCCCGGCGCCATGATCGTCTCCCCAGCTGAAGCCGCCGCCAAAGGCCAGGATCTGGAAATCATCCAGCCGCACGTCGCCGGCGATCAGGGCGTTGATGTGCGCCCGCTTGGCCGCAGCGCCGGCAAGCTCAAAGGCATAAGCCGTTTCATGATCACAGTTGAGTCCGAAACCCGTCAGCACCAGTACGTTCGGTTGTGTGCTCATATCAGATCCCCAAAAGGCCCTTTCCAGGCCAACTTCATCCGTTCGACAGCCAAGTCTGCCAGGCGCTGGCCGCCGATGCCGATGATGGTCAATTGCGGTGTCTCGGTCACCGCGCCTACACAGGCTGCCGGATGCCCGGCAAACAGCCGTTCAAAGGCATCCTGGTTGTCCGGGGCCACGGTAACGATAAACCGGCCGGCACTTTCCGAGAACAGCAAGGTGTCGTCCCGGTCGACGCCTTCCGACGGCACCTGGCTCAGGTCCACCGTCAGCCCCAACTCACCCCCCATGGCCACCAGTGCCAGATGAACGGCCAACCCGCCTCGGTAAATGCCGTGGCAAGAGGCCAGAATCCCCGTCTCGACTGCGTTTGCCATGGTGCGGTAACGGGGGGCAAAGGACTCGGGATCGACGATGGGGGCATTCAGGCCCACATGGCCTAAGTGCTCATAGTACTCCGAGCCGCCCAGTTCGTTTTTGGTGGTCCCGATGACCCAGACCCGGTCCCCGGGGACTTTAGCATCCATGGTCAGGCACCGGTCCACGTCCGGGATCACACCGGTAACCGAGAATTGAAGCGTCTCCAGCGCCGAGACCTTGTGGGTTTCACCATAGCGGCCCGGCAGATGGCCATCCACGTACATGGAGTCCTTGCCGGACAGCAACGGGATGCCATAGGCCATACACATCGCTTTGAGTGCCTTGCACGAACGCACCAGTTGAGCGGCTTTGTGCTTACCGTCGGGATTTTTCAGCGGATCGTATTGGATGGTGGGCCAGCAGAAATTATCCACGCCGCCCAGATGGTCCGGATCCCCGCCCACGGCGATGGCCCGTCGCACGGCCTCGTCAATGGTGCAGGTGGTCATGTGGTAGGCATCGATGGCCGAGACCATGGGGATCAAGGCCTGGGAGAATACCAGGCCCTGCTGCGAGGTCAGCACCGGGCGAATCACGGCTGCATCGCTGGGTACATCGCGGCCGGCGCCGACCAGGGGTTTGATCACGCTGGTGCCCTGCACCTCATGGTCATACTGACGGCACACCCACTCCTTGGAACAGATGTTGGGCCGGCCCAGCATATCCAGAATCATGGACTCGCAATCTTCCGGAACGCCCAGCACGGGCTCGGTCAGGCCGCGCAGGGCCGGCGGTCGCCAGTCGGCCTCGAACTCCCACTGGGGAAAGGCCGATGTGAGCAGATCCAGATCGATGTAGGCACAGGTGGACCCGTTGTAGGTGATATGAAGTTTACCGGTATCGGTGTAGGTGCCGATCACGCTGCTCTCGACGGCATGCTGCCGACTCAGCGCCATGAAGCGATCCAGATGCGCGGGATCGATGGCCACGGTCATGCGCTCCTGGGATTCGGAGATCCAGATCTCCCACTGGTCCAGGCCGTCGTATTTCAGAGGCACTTTTTCCAGCTGGATGTCGCACCCATTGGAAAAAAGCGCACTCTCGCCGATGGAAGAGGAGAGCCCACCGCCGCCGTTATCGGTGATAAAACGGATCAGTCCTGCGTCGCGGGCGTCCAGCAGGAAATCGTGCATCTTCTTCTGGGTGTACGGGTCGCCAATCTGGACGTGGCCGGCCGGCGTGTGTTCGGAAAAGGAAGCCGAAGATGCCGTTACACCGTGAATGCCGTCTTTGCCCACCCGACCGCCGAGCATGATGGCCAGGTCGCCGGGAAGAATGGTCTTCTGATCCGATGGCTCGCCGTGGATCGTTGCCGGCATGATACCCAGCGCCGTCACGAAAACTAAGCATTTTCCCAGGTATCCCGGGTGAAACATCACCTGCCCGAAGGGGGTGGGGATACCGCTTTTATTGCCGCCGTCGCGCACCCCTTCGATCACCCCGTCCAGCAGGCGCCGGGGGTGCAGCCGCGGTTTGAGATCTCCTGCGTAATCACGCGGACCGACGCAGTAGCCGTAGCTGCCCATGATCAGCTTGGAACCTTTGCCGGTGCCCATGGGGTCCCGATAAATACCCACGATGCCGGTGATGGCCCCGCCGTATGCTTCCATGTTGGATGGCGAATTGTGGGTTTCACCGGTAATCACGTAGTGGTGGCCCGCGTCAAAACGCCCCACCCCGGCATTGTCCCACAGCACGGAGACGACCCACGGCTTTTGGGCCTTCAGGGCCAGCGTGGGGCCTTCGATAAACGTCTTGAACAGGCTGTCGATGGTCTCCGTTTTGCCGGTCTCCAGGTCCCGGTAGTGGAACCGACCGCCGAAAGTATTGTGGTTGCAGTGATCGCTGCGGGCCTGGGAGATGTATTCCAGCTCCACATCCGTGGGGTCTGACAGGGATACCTGCCGGCGTTGGCCCTGCACATCCGGCTTCAGAAAATAGGACCGGATGGTGGGGATGTCCCTGGGGTTCAGGGAAAGGCTGCGCTGGTCACTGAGCCGGGTCAGCGTCTCGTCACTGTCGATGGACAGCGTCGCCACCTCGGGCTGGTGGTCGAGCCTCACCTTGGGAATGACGTAACCGATGCCGATGGCCGGGTCCCACTGGCGGTGGTCAAAGACCGCCCACTGCTGGATGATGTCGTTGGCCAGCAGCTCGCTGGCAATTTTTTCGACATCCTGGCGGGTGACGCCGTCGCCCTTCAGGCAATAGCGTTTTGACGTATAGACCGCCTGGCCGGGTTTCAGCCGCAGGCGCAAGAGGTCTTCCACCGCCTCAACGGCGGTGGCGCCGGGATTGTCCCGG
>JAGTUY010000524.1 GCA_018224455.1 Desulfosarcina sp. | reverse complement strand
GGGTTCAAACCCGGAAAAATCACAATCTTCAAATCCCAATTTCCAAATAAATTCCAAATGCCAACTGTTAAATCTCAAACAAGGTCAAGATCGGGTTTGGAATTTTGAGTTTGAGTATTGTCATTTATTTGTCTTTTGTGATTTGTTTTTTGGAATTTCGAAATGTTTTTCTGGTTCTGCGTTCCGGGTTCCGGGTTCTGGGTTCTGGGTTCCGGGTTTAATAACCTCTGAACCTTTGAACTCTGAACCCTGAACCTCTCTCAACCCTGAACCTTCCAACCCTGAACCCTGAACCCCTTAACCCCGAACCCTGAACCTCTGAACCTCTCAACCCTGAACCCAGAACCCCTTAACCCATGAACCAAGAAATCAGACCCTATATCGGCGTGGCCGTCATCGTTGTCCGGAATGGACGCGTGCTCCTGGGAAAGCGCCGGAATGCCCACGGTGCGGGAACCTGGCAGTTTCCCGGGGGCCATCTCGAATACGGCGAATCCATCGAGGCCTGCGCCCGGCGGGAACTGTTTGAAGAGACCGGCCTGTCCATCATCAACCTGCGCATGGGTCCCTTCACCAACGATATCTTCGAAGACGAGAAAAAGCACTACGTCACGCTTTTTGTGATTGCCGACCAGACGACCGGCGACGCCCGGGTAAGAGAACCGGACCTTTGCGAACGCTGGGGCTGGTACCGGTGGTCGGAAATGCCGCAACCGTATTTCCTCCCCATCGCCAATCTGCTCAGGCAAGGCTTCAGCATTACCGAAGTGCACCACCACATGGAGATAAACGGATGAACGTCCCGCAACCGGTGTCGGTTCACGGAGGCCACAGCGGCCAGTTCTGCGGCCACGCCACGGATACCCTCGAAGAGATTGTTCTGGCTTACATCGATCAGCGGTACCCCTGGGTGGGCATCACCGAACACATGCCACCGGTGTCGGATGCCTTTGTCTACCCCGAAGAGAAAAATGCCGGATTGGACGCCGGCACGCTCAAGGAGCGTTTTGCCGGCTACATGACCACCTGCCGGCGCCTTCAGGCAAAATATGCCGACGAGATCCGGATCTATGTCGGGTTCGAAACGGAAGATTGCGGCGGCAGCCTCGACTTTGCCAAAGCGCTGATCGACACCTTTTCACCCGACTATGTGGTGGGCTCCGTTCACCACGTCAACGAGATCCCCTTTGACTACAGCAAAACCTGCTACCACGAGGCGGCCGATCGCTGCGGCGGGCTGGATGGATTGTACGCCGCCTATTTCGATCAGCAGTACGAAATGATTCGATCGATGGCCCCACAGGTGGTGGGCCACCTGGATATCGTTCGGATATTCGATCCGGATTACCGCTCCCGGCTGCTCAAACCAATGATCTGGGAGAAAATCGTCAGGAATCTGAAATTGATCAAGCAGTTGAACCTGATCCTGGACTTAACCTGCGCCCGCTGTCAAGGGGTGAGAACGAGCCCTACCTGTCGGCACCCATTTTGAAAAAAGCCGCTGAATTGGGCATCGACATCGTTCCGGGCGATGATTCCCACGGCGTAGAAACCATCGGTGCACACATGCAGCGCGCAATCAGCATGCTGCGGGCAGCCGGGGTGAACACAGACTGGCGAAAACCCGTCGATGAACCGCATTCGTCGGTGTTCGTCGGCATATGAGGGATAGGAAAGTCATCCGTCGTCTGAGTTAATGCTTTTAAAAACGGCTTCCCGAGGTTCGGAGACCCTTTTCTCATCAAATGGCAGGGCAGGGTTCTTCGCCTCCGGCTGTTTTGCCTGGATATTGATTGCGGGAAACAGCTCGCTGTTTTCCTCCACCCCTTTCGACTCAAAGGGCTCCAAAAAGGATCGACTCCTGATCGTGCGCCTGTCCCTGCTGCGCCGTCGCTCGGGCTGATGGTTCCCAGAAGGGATCCAGCGTCGGTCGAGTCCGGTTCTGCGGGTAATTGCCTTGCTGGGCTTATTTTTTTTCATTTTCGGTCCTGTTCGTGAGCTGCCTCGCCCGCTCCGTTTTCAATCGGTCCCCGTCACTGATGCCCACCCACATTTTTGGATGGATACGAAATAGACATGGCTCGCCGGCTCCCGGAGTCAGGTGAGGGTCGGACGTGTGATCTATTATCGGCTGAACCGGCCAACACTTTATTGTTTCGTGCATGGACCGGGCTGCATACATTCTTGGGCACCGGGGCCCCTGCTTTCGCATAACCCCTTGACAGCCCGACTGTTTTTACCTAATGTTTTTTTGAACTCTCCAAGCCGCAAGCGACGGGGAATGCACTCGCTGTCGCGGTGCAAGCTTTTTTGCCCGACGGCCGAATATTCCGTACAACGACCCACCATCTCGGTGCCGTCCTGCGCCGGCCAGTGTTGGCACCATCACCACCGGGAACCGGCGAGAGACGGACAATACATAGACGATAAGGAATGTTGGCGATGAACGACATCTCATCTTTTCATACGAACCGCCGAACCTTTTTAAAATGGGGAGCATCAGCAATCCTGACCACCGTCTTCGCACCCCCGGTATTGGCCGCTGTCGATCCCAAAGCCCATCACCCCCACATATTGTCTTTTTATAATATTCACACCGGGGAGACCCTTAAAACCTGCTACCGCTCCAGCGGGAAACTGATCCTTCGTGCAGTGAACCGGATCAGTCATATTATGCGCGATCACCGCACCGGAGAGGTCAAGCCGGTCGACCCCGCCCTTCTGGATTTGCTTCATCGCATCGTCATGGAGGAAAAGCCACGCTCTCCCTTGAGCATCATTTCCGGTTACCGCTCCCCGAGCACCAATGAAGCGCTGAGAAAAGTCACTTCAGGCGTCGCCCTGAATAGCCTGCATATGGATGGCCGTGCCATCGACATCCGAATCCCCGGATGCCAGACCAATGCACTTCGCCGACTAGCTATAGACCTTCGATGTGGGGGAGTCGGATACTATCCTGAATCGGATTTCGTCCATCTGGATACCGGACCGGTAAGGGTCTGGTAGCACGGGTTCCCTGCCTGCCGACGGGTAAATAGTGTTGATATCTTTTCGCTCTAGCAGGCCAATGTTCTCGCCCTATGATGCGAGTATAGGCTGTTCAAACCGATCATTTTTCATTGATATTCTGGTCGCTTGACATTTACCCACCAATCCATTATGCTCATCTCATTGTACGATTCAGCGCCTGCAGTCTCCTGTTCTCAGGAGACTTTTAAGAAAAAATTAATTCCACACCCCTTTACATGGAGGACTCCGGTTATGAAAAAAATTGCCAAAGACCTAAAAACCGTCGCGCGACAGTTAAATACGCTGGCCAAGAAAACCGAAGCCATGGCAAATGCGTTTGAAAAAACCTCACCCGCAGCTGCCCCGAAGAAAAAAGCGGTGCCGGCCGCGAAAAAAAAGGCCTCACCAAAAGGAAAAAACCTCACCCCCACGGATCAAGTGCTCACCATCATGAAACGATTTAAAAAAGGAATATCTGTGGAGGCCTTGAGAGGGAAATCCGGCTTTACCGAAAAACAGATCAGCAATATCGTTCACCGTGCCTGTAAAAAAGGCAAAATGAAACGGGCGGGGCGGGGCATTTACACGGTATATGGCCTTTAAAATGTTTACTTTTTTTAAGGAGGCTGCAGAAAATGGCAAACGGTGTTGTAAAATGGTTCAGTGACCGAAAAGGGTTTGGTTTCATCGAACAGGAGGAAGATCAGGGCGACATCTTCGTTCATTTTTCTTCCATTCAGGCCGAGGGGTTCAAAACCCTGGCGGAAGGAGATCGGGTGACCTTCGACGTGGAGCAAACCGACCGTGGCCCCGCTGCCGCCAATGTGGTAAAAGTTTAGCCAAAACACCCATTTCTAAAATCAAAACGGCATCCTTAATTATCGGATGCCGTTTTTTTGAGGTCGCGTTAGAACGACGGCAGTCAGCCTCATCCTGCATTACCCATCATACCACCCCCTGGTCGATCATGGCATCCACCACTTTGACGAAGCCGGCGATGTTGGCCCCGT
>JAGTUY010000523.1 GCA_018224455.1 Desulfosarcina sp. | reverse complement strand
CTTTTAGCACGTCACCATAGGTGCGGTTGAACGCTTCGGCAATATCACGGGTGATCTCGATATGCTGCTTTTGGTCCAGGCCAACCGGGACGACATCCGATCCGTACAGGAGGATGTCTGCAGCCATAAGGACCGGGTAATAATATAAACCGGGATTGATGCCTTCATCGGTGTCTCTGCTCAGGGCGAGGTTTTCATCCACTGCGGCTTTGTAAGCGTGTGCCCGGTTAAGCAGTCCTTTGGAGGTGAAGCAGGACAGAATCCAGGTGAATTCGGGGATCTCGGGGATATCCGATTGTCGGAAGAAGATCGCTTCGTCCGGGTCGAGACCCAGTGCTAACCAGCTGGCGGCCACCTCGTAAACCAGCTCGCGAAGCGTGTCGGGGTCGTGCATCGAGGTCAGCGCGTGGTAATCGGCGACGAAATACATGCCCTGGTATTTTTGCATCAGGTCAAGCGCAGGGCGGTACATGCCGAGGTAGTTGCCAATATGAGGTTTGCCGGTGGGTTTGATCCCGGTTAATGAAATGGGTTTCATCCGTTATCCTTCCAGTGATTAATCAGGCCTTACTTGGCCTTGTAAAATCATATTATAGCCGATTTGTGGGCATGATTCTATGCCTGGGGGTAAGGGCGTTGAAAATCAAATTAAGATTGTGAATTAAATTTCTTCAACCAGCAATAATCGTTTAGTAGTAGCTTTTATTTAATAGTAGAATAATTTTCAGTGGTAGAGCTGAATTGGCGTTCGAATGGGGTCGTGTCTTCCCTGCCCAAAAGTCACCTCGTAGGGCAACCACGGAGGTTTGCCCCTACGGGAATTTTATTATTGACACATCTTATTTTCCAACTCTCATAGGTAAAGGTTTAAATTCTCAGCAGTATAAAGGAAACTAAACCGAAAATTTTCTGCCATGCAAATGTCAGGTTGCATGTGAGGCCACAAAAACAGCAAGTCAGGTTATGATTAACAGCGATTAACCGATAAGTTTTGATAAGGAAGGCTGATGACAAAACAATTTGAGAAATTACGGCAAATTCGCTGTTTTTTGATGGATATGGACGGCACCATCTACCTGGGGGAGAAGCTGCTGCCAGGTGCCCGCGATTGGCTGGAATTGCTGGATGAACATGGGATTGCGTATTATTTTCTGACCAATAATTCTTCTCGATCGCGGGTGGAGTATGCTGAAAAATTTACCCGGTTGGGTCTATCCGTTCCCGAAGAGAAGATCTTCACCTCCGGTGAGGCAACAGCGATCTACCTTGCAAAATATTACCCGGATGCTGCACTGTACGTGGTAGGGACGCCGGCATTGATGGCAGAATTTGAACGCCACGGCTTTGTCCTGACCGAAACTGACCCGGATGTGGCTGTGCTGGGATTTGACACCACCCTGACCTACGATAAACTGTGGAAATTGTGCGACCTGGTTGTGGCTGGGAAACCATATATCGCCACACACCCAGACATCAACTGCCCTACGGAAGATGGGTTTAAGCCAGATATCGGGTCGATGATCGAGCTGGTGGCCACATCGACAGGCCGGCGTCCGGATGTGATCATCGGCAAACCCTATCAGCCAGTGGTCGATGCACTCTCACATAAGACCGGTTTCCCGGTTGAGGCGCACTGTATGGTTGGTGACCGTTTATACACCGATATCGCCCTGGGCCGTTGGGGCATCACCACGGCGTTGGTGTTGAGCGGGGAGACGAAGGCGGCTGACCAGGCTGGACCTGAATACACGCCAGATTTTGTGGTGGCCAATATTGCCGAAATGGCGAATTTGCTCAGAAAAGCAAGGGGATAAATCATTACAAAGCAAAGATGCCCAGACCGGGACGTTCTGGCTAATAAAATTGTATCTTTTACTCAGCGCGTCTTTTCTTCAGCAACCACGCCAATCCACCGGTCAGCGCAGCAATAATGGTTAGGCCAGCCACAGCCTGTAGGACGGTTTTCTTTTCCAACCCAGGCATGACCACCTCTCCATCGCCATAGCTTTTAAAGAGTCGTCCCCACTGGGTCTCCAATGCGGCTTTGACCCGTTTGCGCCCCACGAAGGGGTACCAGTAGACATTGTGATAGAAATTGCTGGCGAAATAGCTCCAGGGGACCAGGGGGCTCTGTAAGAGGGGTTTTTCCAGGGGTTTCAGTGGGCCATGGTAGATCAGCTTTTGACCTTTTGATGCAAAAGTATCCTCCTGAACGAAATTCCAGGGTTTTTCAGCTTCAATATCATACCCAACGATCTCGATCTGGCGCGGGTCACCGACTCCCAGGTCTTTTTCGTGGGCAAGGCGGATAAATGGGATCGAGAGCGGATCAAAACCCTGCAGGCGGGCGGACACTGCGTCGATGGCGACCTGGTCTGCAGAAGCCAGCAGGATGTCCTTCTCATGCCAGCGCATGGCGCGCGGGCCGGGGCCGTCACCGGCAAAGGTGCCGTCCATCACGGCGAAGATGCCGGGGTGGATCTCCTGCTGGATCATGAGCAGGTCGACCAGTGTTTGATGGATCACGCTGTGGGTCCAATGGCGGTGACGATGCAACAGGCCGCCGAAGGCATTTTTCATTGCGCCGGTAATGGTGGTGAATACATGAGTCTTAACCGTGGGAAGCTGGATGATGTTCATCCCGATCAGGTCTTTTGGAATAAAAATCCCTTCGGGATAGACCTGGTTCAGCACCATCAGGGGTTGGCTGGGGACAAATTCAATCCACTCAAACTGGT
>JAGTUY010000522.1 GCA_018224455.1 Desulfosarcina sp. | reverse complement strand
TGGCCGGGGGTTTACCTGGATCATCTGATGAAAGTGGTTGCCGCAATCGCCAGCCATGGCAATGCCATCCTTGTCGGCCGTGGTGCCAACTTCCTGATTCCGCAGGAAGACCGGTTGAGTGTTCGGGTCATTGCACCCTTAGAGGTCCGGGTGAAAAACGTGGCCAAGGAGTTCGGCGTCACCCGTGAAGAAGCCAAGCGGCGGGTGATCAACCGGGAAAACCGACGAGCCGCCTTTATCCGCCAATCCTTTAATGCAGATGTCGCCGATCCTCGCAATTATGATTTGGTGGTCAACACGCAGCGGTTAGATATCGATGCGGCGTTAGGGGCAGTGATCGGTATGGTGGTCGGAGGCAAAGATACGGTGGTGAAAAAACCGGCGGAAACGAAAAGTAAAAAAAAATAATCCATCCGGTCCTCAGACCGATCGTCGATAGGATCGAAAAAAGGCAGCGCCGGTGTGATCAGATCGCCGGCGCTGTTTTTTTCCGCATTTATCCAAGCTCCCCGGTCGTAAGCGAGCGCACGGCGTTTGCCGTAGAGAGATACGTCAGGCGCAATTGTCGTTTAATATCGCGGTGACCATTGAGCGGTTCTCTTTTACCGCGGTCTGCTGGTCGGAGGCGCTGGCGGCTTCAGGCAGTGCTTTCCAGCGTGACTTGTACATGGCTCTGAAGGCAATCTGGAACATGGCTTCGAGGAGCGAATAGGCGGAAACATCGTGGGGGGGGGTGGAAAAAGCGGCGATGGCTCGGCGTTTTTCCGACTCACCCTGTTTTAATCGATTCAAATTATTCAAGAAAGCAACCATCTGGGGTGCTACCTGGCGATGCTGATCGGAAAGCTGCGCATGGTTCTCCCACCGGGCCACCTGCTTGGCGAGGGTCTCCGATGGCGCCTTTAATAGAAAAGCTTTGTTTTTTTCGCTCTTCAAAAGAGGAGACAAAGAGACATGCTTGCGGATTGCATGATGAATCAGGGCTTTTTCGCGTTCCAGCTCCTGCTTGATTGCCGGTGCCATGGTTTCGGGCACCGTCAGGGTCAACTGATTCAATACGTCTGAAAATGAAGACAGTTGGGTTTTGATATCAGTCGCTGCAGCCGACCAGAATGTCTGGCTCATGGCCTTGACGATGGCTTCGTCGGGGTCGGTTCGGTCACGGCTGGACTTGAGGATTTTCAATATCCCCGGAAAAGAACGGGCGGCCCGGGGGAACAGGTTAATCCCGGCAATCGCCTTGAAAATGATCGCGATGGTGGCAAACCAATCCTGAAGATGAAGTGCATCCGCCAGGTTTCCAAAATTGGAGGAAATCGTCCTGTTTCTCAGCAGGTGGAGCGGGGTGGCGTAAAGAGGCGTTCCTCCGAGAAGGGGTTGCGCAATGGTGCCGTCACGGGTGGGTTTCAGAGAAATCGCCGTTTCGACATCAATCACGCCGATTGAAAAGGCGCGCTTATTTTTCAGAAATCCCGGATAGGCGTCCGGATCTGCATCCAAAAACAAATTATCCGGCTTCAAATCCCTCAGCACCAATTGCTTTTCTTTAAGCAGGCAGAGCAACTCCAGCAGATTGGACGCGATATTTTCGATCTGCTGCCGGCTTTTCGAGAAGGCTTTGTTTTTCTGCTGCGTTTTCAAGAGATGGATCAGATCGTCTACGTTCTTCTGATTGGATTTGAAAACGGTTGAAAAGCCATCTTTGATGCGGGCCAGCAGAGCCTGATCAATTCCTTTTTCTTCCAGGTTGCGATTCTCTCCGGTGATGTATGCAAGAAACCAGTTTTTTATCTGGAAGGGATGGATTTTTTCCCCATGGGCCGACTCCCTGAATATCCGTTGGGTTTCGACCTCACAAAGCCGGTAAAGGGTTTGAAGCCCTTCAAAAACGGGGAGCGCGCCCAGTCCGTATCGGGTGGTGAATGCTTCCTGGTCCCAAGCCACGTCGGGCGCCTCACGGATTTCGTTAACGGTTTTATCTTTGGACGCGTGCAATTCATCGATGACCCGTCCCAAAAAGAAACTGTTGGTCAGTTCCATGAAAAAGGCAAACCGGTCACCGATTTTCAGGTATTCCTGATACTCGGGACGCTCTTCAACCAACCGGATATACTGTTTTTCCAGTTGCTCCGGGGTAAGGCTCGATTCATAGGGCAGCTTTTTAACCTTTTTGAGCACCACGGATACCATGGGGACGATGCAGGCGACCGGTGAAAGAAGTGAGGCGATCTGCACCTCTCTTCGAATGTCCCGCACATATTTTTCCATATCCTTGACGGGCACTGGTGGTATCTTTACCACCATGTGGGTGTCGTAGATGACGTAAAAGCATTTGCTTTTACTGCCAGTCTCTTCTCCCAAGGGGCCGACGGACATCCGACGAGTCAACCAGTCGTTGCTGCTCTTGGCGCCCAATTCGAAGACTTTCATTTTCTGTGATGTGGTGGTGTCGGTCATGCTAAAGCGGGCTGGGACATCCTTATCCAACCCGTTTTGGACCTTGTAAAGTCCAAGGAAAAAAAGTGCGATGTCACGCAGAACGGAGGTCTCCTGGCAATCTTCCTCAACGTCGCAGGATCGATCTGGCCGATCAGAGAGACCGTCAGCCGCCGGTTTTTTTAAAACGTCGGTTTTTATCGCCGTCGATAACATCAGGATCAGTTTGGCGATTCCAGATGCGGCGGCAAGCATAAACAGAAAAATCAGCAGGCGACTGTCAACAACTCGAATCAGTTTCTGATTGAATCCCAAATGCGCCAGGATCTGTCGTTGCTTACTGTCGATGAGGCGAAGCAGGGAGGTTTGTTTTTGGACCTTGATTGACCCAAAGGAGGCCACGTCATCTTTCATGAACATGCCGGATTTTCCATTGGCTTCGTAAAAGACGAACTGATCGGACTGGTCGATCTTATCGGCAAGGACCGGTTCTCCACCCTTGATATAAATGACCTGACTGGTCGAGGTGAGATCAACCTTAAAAAAGGAGATAACGGCGGTGCAAAGCACCGAGAACACGATGATGGTGATCCATTTTTTCATTGCGTGCCCATCCGTTTAATCCTGTCTCCCAAGGGGGGTCCTTTATGGCGATATCGGGCCTTCTGAGGCGTATTGGAGGACCACCACACCGATTTTGATGATGTCCATGTCTTTCAGACGCACCGGTCCGCGGACGGTCTGACCATTGACTTTCGGTTTGATCCAGCCACTGACGCCGCTGATGTAGTGGTGTTGAGGGGTTTTGCTGATGGCCGCAGCCGGATCTCCGGCCAGGAAGGAGAAAAAACCGCCAATGACGATATCGCACCGGTGGGAGCTGCCAATGGTAACCATGCTTTTTGCCAGGTCGAATCGGCCGTTTCCGCCAGCTAAAAAGGCCACGTAGGCCGGTGCCTTGGGAATTTCGGGAATGTCTCCGCTCTCGGCCAGCATCCGGCGGTAGACTTCCGTGTCCATGAACATGGTGTGGTCCGGGCCCGGATCACCGGGCAGGCCGGAGGTTTTTAACCCGCCTTGTTCGGGTCTCGGCCTTGACCGTCCATGGTCTAAAAAAACCAGCGTATGCTTGCCGATGGTAATGAGATCGCCGTTCTTGAGAATCGCCTGCTGAACGGTCAATCCATTCAGGAATGTACCGTTTTTGCTGTTAGTGTCCTTTAATATGAATCGGTTGCCTTCTTTGAGGATGACGGCATGGTTACCCGAAACCGCAAAATTATCAATGACCAGATGATGGTTGGGATTTCTCCCTATGGAAAGGGTGTCGATTCGATCGAGGGAGAACTCTTTGATCGTTCGGTCCTTGTACTTGACGAGCATTCTGATCATTGGTCCGCCTTTTTTAGGATAGACTCAGCTCAGGAACGTTTTTTTGCACGGAAAAGGGATGCAATCCATGCCGGAATGCCAACAATGCGTCCAAACAGACGATTGGCCGGCCTCTCGTTTGACGATGTGACCCGCACCACGATGACGGAAATGTTGTCCTCGCCGCCTCTTTGATTGGCCAGATCAGTCAGCTTTCTGCACGCTGATTGCGAATCATTCTGATAGACCAGGTCCCGGATTTCTTCCCTGGATATCTTGCCACTGAGGCCGTCGCTGCACAGGACGACGATATCCTCTGAAAAGCATGGGGTTTCTACCAGATCCACACCCACCTCAGACCGGATGCCGACGGCCCGGGTAAGAATATGTGCCAGTTTGCTTTCTGAAAACCGGCCCTCCATAGACTTGGGAATCTTTTTTCGTTCGTGAAGCAGGGTGTGGGGGGTGTAAAGGGTTTCGATTTCCCTGTTTCTCAACAGGTAAATGGGGCTGTCTCCCACATTGGCGGTGATGATGGAATTGCCGGCAAGGTAGAGCGCAGAAACAGTAGTGCCCATTCCCCGGCAAGTCTTATCCGAGACGGACTGCGCGTAGATCTTTTGGTTGGCCAAAAAAATGCTCTGGCAGAGACGGTTGGCGGCTGAACTCTGGGCTTCAACCGTGTGGGTGCCGTCAGCATCTGAAAACTCCTGAGAAGGACTTGCCATGAAACCGTTGATGGTTTCTACGGCAATTCGACTGGCTACCCCGCCACCGCGATGCCCCCCCATCCCGTCTGCTACGACGTATAGTCCGATCGGTTCGTTGAGAAGGAAACAATCTTCATTTGCCTTGCGAACTTTTCCGATATCGCTGAAACCAGCGGCTTGAACCTTAATCATGTTTTGCCCCTTTTTCCCTTAAAAACAATAAATTGGGATGATTGTCAAGGAAAACACGGTGTTTAGGAGAAATCGAATCGCCTGCCCCGACGGGATTTGAATGACTGGGTGCGCCGCTTTTAACTTCAGGCAAAACAGGCTCCGTTTGGGTTCTCCAGGCCCGCAATCCATTAACTTCGCCAACCAGGTGACCGACATTGAACGGCTTGTGTTTTATGTGGATAATGGTTGAAGGGGGCAACGGCATTGATTCCATTTTTCCGCGACCCCAAGGAAAGACCGTGTCCGTGTACGTGTTCACAGGGTAGATGCAGTTTGAGCTATATCCAGGATAGATCGGGCGGAGAAATTTGGAAATAGGATTTGACGCAGTCCACCAGAACCGGGAATGTGGCCTTTGCTTTCAGACGGCAAACGACTGAACTATCCAAATTATAAAAATTTGTTTTTCAAAGAGCGAAATCAAAGTGATATTCATGTGGTTCTTTAAAATTAAAGTCCCGGCGCCAAAACACCAATACGTATGTTATGAAAACCAATCAACCCCTCCTATATATTGCATGGAAGAAACTGATCGTGGCCTATGTGATTGCATTGGCCACCGGACTGGTTGCCGGAACGCTTCTGGTAAAGATCGGGCACATCCAACCGGAACGCATCTTCGAAGTGTCCACCAAACGGCTTTCCTATGCGCTTCCCGTGCTGGATATGGGATCACGACATGGAATCGATAGTGGGATCTTGCTCTTTGTCTGGAATTCCATCGGCGCTTTAATTACGATGTCATTTATCTATACGGCTGCCTTGTTTGACTCGCGCCACATTGGATTGCCGCCGCGAGTGGTCAGAAAGATCTTTGGTGGAAAGACGAGAATGAAAATTCTCTGCTATCTGCCGGGATGTTCAAAAATTGAAGAGGAATCACTGCGCAGGGTCTATGTCTGGGTAATGGTTCCTCTGCTCGGCATTATTTTGCTTGGAATAGAAAGCGGCCTTCAGGTTTCAACGGCAACCTATATATTCGGGTCATTTTTTTCAGCCATCATGGCGTTGTTGCCGCACGGTCTGATTGAAATCCCAACCCTTGCGCTCGCAGGAGCAGTCGCCTATTCGGCGCACCCGCTGGTTAGCGCTCTGGCACCCGGCAATACGACTCGTGCGGTTTTTCAACAAATTGAAAAGCACAGAAACGCCATGCCGATCATGAAAATTGCCATATTGGTGATCGGCTGTCTATTTGTCGCAGGGTGGGTCGAGGGGCATGTCACTCCAATGATACTGGACAATCTTTTTCATACCCACGCGGCAAGCGTGGGTATGAAAAATTTCATCACACCTGCCTGAACACGATCCGATCCCCTTCCGCCTCGGCGCTGAGCCGGGCGCCTTCCAGTATGTTGCCCTCCAGGATTTCCATGGCCAGGGGGTTTTCGATCTGCCGCTGGATCACCCGCTTCAAGGGGCGGGCGCCGTAAATGGGATCGTAGCCCTGGCGGGCGATGAGGTCGCGGCCCGAATCGGAGAGGATCAAATCGATGTTCTGTTCGGCAAGCCGGTCGGCCAGTCGTTCCATCTGGATCTCCACGATCTTGCCGATCTGGTCCTGTTCCAGGTTCAAAAAGATGATGGTTTCATCGATGCGGTTGAGAAATTCCGGCTTGAAGCCGGCGCGCAGGGCTTCGGTGACCCGCCGCTCCATCTCCTCGCGGTCACGTCCGCCGAGGTCCTGGATGTATTGGCTGCCCACGTTGGAGGTCATGATGATGATGGTGTTCTTGAAATCCACGGTCTTGCCGTGGCCGTCGGTCATGCGGCCGTCGTCCAGGATCTGCAGCAGCACGTTGAACACCTCCGGGTGGGCCTTTTCGATCTCGTCGAAGAGAACCACCGCGTAGGGCCGCCGCCGCACCGCCTCGGTGAGATAGCCGCCTTCATCGTAGCCCACATAACCCGGAGGGGCGCCGATGAGCCGGGACACGGCGTGCTTTTCCATAAATTCGGACATGTCGATGCGCACCATGGCCTGCTCGGAATCGAAGATGAATTCGGCCAGGGCCTTGGCCAGCTCTGTTTTTCCAACCCCGGTGGGACCCATGAAGATGAAGGAGCCGATGGGCCGGTTGGGGTCCTGGAGTCCGGAACGTGCCCGGCGCACCGCATTGGAGACCGCTTCGATGGCCTGTTCCTGACCGATGACCCGTTGGCCCAGGCGCTGTTCCATGTTCACCAGCTTCTGCCGCTCCCCCTCCAGCATGCGGCTCACCGGAATGCCGGTCCAGCGGGAGATCACCTCGGCGATATCCTCGTCATCCACTTCCTCTTTGAGCATCTTTTTGTCTGACTGGCGCGCTTCCAGATCCTTATTGGCCTGTTCCAACTGAGCCTTCAGTTCCCTGCTTCTGCCGTAGCGCAGTTCGGCCACCCGCGCCAGGTTGCCTTCCCGTTCAGCCCGCTGCTCATCGATACCCAGCTGCTCCTGGGCCTCCTTGATTTTGCGGATGTTCTGGATCAGGCGCTTTTCGTCTTCCCAGTGGTTTTTCATGCCGGCGATCTGGGTGCGCATGGTCTCCAGAGAATCCTCCAGTTTGGCCAACCTTTCCTGGGAGGCCGGATCAGTCTCCTTCTTCAGGGCCTCCCGCTCGATTTCCGCTTGGAGAATCTTGCGTTGAATCTCATCGATTTCCACGGGCATGGAATCGATTTCGATGCGTAACTTGGAGGCGCACTCGTCAATGAGGTCGATGGCCTTGTCGGGAAGAAACCGGTCGGCGATATAGCGATGGGACAGGGCGGCTGCCGCCACGATGGCTGAATCCTTGATGCGCACGCCGTGGTGAACCTCGTATTTTTCTTTCAGCCCGCGCAGGATGGAAACCGTGTCTTCCACGCTGGGTTCGCGGACCAGCACCGGCTGGAATCGTCGCTCCAGGGCGGCGTCCTTTTCGATATATTTGCGGTACTCGTTCAAGGTGGTCGCACCCACGCAGCGAAGTGTTCCCCGGGCCAGGGCGGGCTTGAGCATGTTGGATGCGTCCATGGATCCTTCGCTGGCGCCGGCTCCCACCAAGGTGTGCAGCTCATCGATGAACAGGATCACCTGGCCCTCGGCTTTTTCCACTTCTTTGAGCACCGCTTTGAGGCGATCTTCGAATTCGCCCCGGTACTTGGCGCCGGCGATCAAGGCACCCATGTCCAGGGCCACCAACCGTCGGTTCTTCAGGCTCTCGGACACATCCCCGGCCACGATACGCTGGGCCAGGCCCTCCACGATGGCGGTCTTGCCCACACCGGGCTCGCCGATCAGCACCGGGTTGTTTTTGGTCCGGCGGGAAAGCACCTGGACGATACGCCGGATTTCGTCGTCCCGACCGATGACCGGGTCCAGCTTGTCGCCGCGGGCCATATCCGTCAAGTCCCGGCTGAATTTTTTGAGCGCTTCGTATTTCTCCTCGGGATTGGGATCGGTGATCCGCTGGTTCCCCCGGATTTCCATCAGCACCTTCAATATGGCTTCCCGGTTCACCCCGGATGCACTCAGGATGCGCGATACCTCACCCGCCTGTTTGTCGCACATGGCCAGCAAGATGTGCTCGATGCTGGTGTATTCGTCTTTCATCTTGCCGGCTTCGTCGAAGGCCGCTTCAAGAACGGCCTTGGCGGTGGACGAGAGGTACACCTCTGCCCCGCTGACTTTGGGCAGTCGGTCGATGGCCTTGGCCGCGGCGCTGGCGATGCTGTCACCGGAGACGCCCAGCCTTTTGAATACGGACCGGGCCACCCCTTCTTTTTCGTCCAGCACCGATGCCAGCAGGTGCGTCGGTTCGATCTGCTGATTGCCGTGGGTTGAGGCCAGGGTCTGGGCGCTCTGGATCAACTCCTGTGATTTTATGGTAAATCGGTCAAACCGCATCATCTCCTCCTTACTTAGGCAATGGTCTTAAATCAGGTTTTGGTCTGTATTTTGCAGTTCAAAGATAAACACCGCCCCGGTGATGTCAAATCGACAAAACCCAATGATATCAAGTGGTATTCACGGGGTTATGGCGGTCGCTACGGTTTTTATTGCTCGGGCAATGCAGGCTAACACTTGACGGCAATAAACGGTTGTGCCACAAGCAAGCAAAAAATTGAAAGGATTGGATCCGGCCCGTTGAAACCGGATCGGGCCAATGCAAGCTGGCCAGATGTGTTGGAAGGGGTGTCGATGTCCGGTTTTGTTTTTGTTTGTTTGAATCAGTTCGTAAAACAATACCTGCGCAGCCATAAAGACGTCGATGGCGATGAAGTTCGTACCGCCGTCGAAGACGCCCTTGCCGCCCGGCGCCAGGGCGTCCGTTGTGCCTGCGGCAAACCCCTTTGGGTCGCGGGGTCTGCCGTCGCCGGTTACGGTTGCTTTACCTGTATTACCGGATCGGCCGAACCGGATGGCGACCCAGAGATCGATGCGGCATGTGACGGCTTTTCTTTTAAAGCGGACGATTCCGACGTGCGGATCGCTCAAGTGATTGAGATCATTAAAAAACATCCTCATGACTATCGGGAGCGGTTGGAGGAAATTGGGTTGGAATGGCAGGATGACGAACCCGATCTGCTATATGATGAAGAGGCCAAGGAGGAGCATGTGGCCGTGCCGGAAACTGAAAGCCAGCGCCGCTTGGTCTCTTTTCTGGATACCGGCGGCCCCGTCACCCGACAAGTCCTCGACGCCTACTTGGAAGAGCGCTATTCCGAAACCTCCAATCTACCGCTGATTCGCAAATTCTTTAAACAGGCCAATCCCAATTTGAAAGCGATCCTGTTAAAAGGGCTGGCTGCCGACCCCACCGACCTGGATCTTCTGGACGACCTGTCCTATTTCAGCGAATTCGACAACATGCTGGGTGAACTGATCCACTTTTACACCGATGCCTGTCTTAAAGAGACGGATATTGAGCGGTTTTCCCTGCTGGCCCAGGATTTCTACATGAACACCTACGACCAGGGATATGATGCCCTGCACGAGTTGGTCACCATCTTTCAATCGGGAACCAAGAGTGCTGTGGTCCGGCAGCTTTCCGAAACCATCGATGATTATGAGGGGGCGGAGGACATTCCCTTCTAGCGCACCCCACCCTGCTAAGCAGCCTGTTCCTCGTGGTCCACGGTTTTGCCAAAAACCAGGCTTCGATAAATAAGGGTGAACACGTGGATGATATCCACCACCGCGGCCCGTTGGCGAAACATCGATTGACTCACTCGCTTGGGTGGTGGTATCCCGCTGCTCATGTCCACCGGAATCAAATGAGGGGGATGCACAGCAATGGACAAGGCATACAACGCTTTCCGTGCGGCGGTGGGCCGCCTTGCCAACCAATGGATAGCGACAGGGCTGCCTTCGCATCAGGGCCTTGACGAGGCGGCAGGCAACCTGGCGTGCCTGCGCGAACGCCTGAGGGTTAACGGTATCTGGGATCAGCCACCGTCTATGGTTACCGCGACCTTGGATGATGGGCTGGGGAAGGGACTGGCAATTATCGAAAAATATGCCGTTGCCGTCGGTATTCGCTTGAT
This sequence comes from Desulfosarcina sp., assembly GCA_018224455.1. GTDB lineage: Bacteria > Desulfobacterota > Desulfobacteria > Desulfobacterales > Desulfosarcinaceae > Desulfosarcina. The sequence goes on along the minus strand of JAGTUY010000522.1, from coordinate 6,794 downwards.
CCCCCTGGGCCTGATGCAAACGTCCGAGGCCGTTATTGATGCCTGTCGCCGCCTTCAACCGGATTATTTAGGACTGACCATTCTTCAGTTTGATACCGAAGCCGATCTGACATGCATCGCTAACCACCTGCCCCGGAAAACCCGGATCGTGGCCGGGGGGCCGGTGTTTGCCGGGGATCCCGATTTTGCCGGCCGGACCGGTACCCATTATGCGGCCAAAAACGTCGCCCATTTTCTTAAGTTCATGCTGGCTGCGGTCGGCTGATGTCCGATCACGGCTGCCGGCAGATACAACACCCCTGTTCGGGGCCACCGTTGTCTATTTGGATGCGTCAGATGTGAATAAATGGCTTCAGATAATGCAGACATGACCCTGCTACCCGGGGTCTTCATCATATTTCTCACCGTGATTTTCGGTGGTAATACCGTGGCCATCAAATTGGCTCTGACCGGCATGGGACCGCTGACATCGGCGGGCCTTCGTTTTGCCCTGGCGGCAGTTGCCATCGCCTGCTGGGCCCACCTCACCGGCCGAGGCTTTCGCATCCAGCCGGGTCAGGCGTTTCAGTTGCTGGTCGTGTCGATTGCCTTTACGATACAGCTTAGTCTTTTTTATCTGGGGCTAGAGCGAACGTATGCCTCCAGAGGGGTGCTGATTTCCAACCTATTGCCTTTTTTCGTATTGTTCCTCTCTCATCGATTCATTCCCGGTGAACGGATCACCTGGAAAAAGATGATGGGGATCGCGCTTGGGTTTGGCGGCGTGACCTTCATGTTTTCAGGCACGCCGGGTGTCTCCAGATCGCTTCACAGCGGTGATTTGATCATCCTTGCGGCGGTGGTGGTCTGGTCCTGCAATGTGGTTTACACCAAGCGAATCATCAATGACTATTCGCCGTTTCATCTGGTGCTTTACCCGATGATCTTTTCGGTCCCGATTTTTCTTTCCGCCGGTTTCCTGTGGGATGGTCGGATGCTTTTCAATCTGAATCCGATGGTGATCAGCGCCTACGTCTACCAGAGTCTGGTCAGCGCCGCCTTCGGTTTCGTGGCCTGGAGCACCATGCTTCAGCGCTACGGTGCGTCCACCCTGCATGCCTTTGTGTTCATCATGCCCATCGCCGGAGTGGTGTTCAGCGGGCTTTTATTAAACGAACCCATCACCTCCAATCTCATCATCGCCATGGTCTTCATTGCCGGCGGGATTTTAATGATCCACGTGAGCCCGAAAAGACCTACTTTTACGTTTCCCCTGGGCCGGGGACTATAATATGCATTTTGGTGCCATGAATTTTCCGATAACCCCGGTATTGGACGAAATCGAAACCTTTGCCCGGCTGGGGTTCGACTATCTGGAACTGGCCATGGATCCGCCCATGGCACACCACAGCATTCTTTCATCCTCCCGGGCGGCCATCACCCGGGCGCTGAGGGTCAACGGCCTGGGTCTGGTCTGCCACCTGCCGACGTTTCTCTCCACCGCTGATCTCACAGAAAGCCTCCGGCGGGCATCGCTGACGGAGATGCGCCGATCCTTGGAGGTGGCTGTCGAACTGGGGGCGAAAAAGGTCGTCTTGCACCCGAGCATGGCCGGCGGTATGGGCGCCCTTGTCTTGGACACGGTCAAAGGCTATGCGTTCGATTTTTTGTCGGAAATGGCGGCCGCCGCCCACTGCCTGGACGTTACCATCTGCCTGGAAAACATGTTTCCGAGAAACCGGCTGGGTGTGGAGCCGGATGATTTTGAGGATATCTTCAAGACCTTCCCTTCCCTGAAGCTGACCCTGGATACCGGCCACGCCAACGTCGACGATCGTCGTGGACGCCGCCTGAAAGGGCTGGTGAACCGGTTGGGCCGGCACATCGGTCACCTGCACGTCAGCGATAATCAGGGTAAGCGGGATGACCACCTGGCCGTAGGGCAGGGAACCGTCAATTTTGTGGACCTGGTCATGCGCCTCAAGGGGGCCGGTTATGATGACACGGTCACCCTGGAAGTCTTCGATGAAAACCGTCAGATGCTTGTAGCGAGCCGGGAGCGGATCAAAGCCATGTTTGCCGATTTTAACTGACGTGCCTGCCAGAGGGGGGAAAGCGGGATCGCACGCGTGGCTCAGACGGGGATATTTTTTTGAAGGATGTGTACGATGCGAGCCAGGTAGTCCGGTGTTTTATCCCGGGGGAAGCGGCAGGCCCCGGCACCGGGATGACCACCGCCCTCGAAGGCGGAGAGCATCTTTCCCACATTCACTTCACAGCCCCGGTTCAAGATACTGTGGCCCACCTTGATACTGGCCAGATGGTCTTCATCGAAGACGATTTTGACATTCACCGTGCAGTCGGGAAACAGGGAATAGACCAGAAAGCGATTTCCGTCGGGTGCCGGATCAAGATCCCGAAAATCGGTGATGGAAACGTGGTCCACCAGCGTGGTATTCTCCCTGAGGGCTTTTTCGTAGACGATGTTGGTCTCCACCACCCGCCGGCATTGCCGCTTCACCTCCGGATCATCCATCACCCGGACCATTGAACGGGTCCGCAGCAGGCTCACCAGATGGTTCCAGTAGTGTTCTTCGGACGGATCGTGGTTGGTGATGGTCATCGACAGCAGGACGTAGGGGTAGTTTTCCGGATGGAGGATTTCGTCCAATGTCAAATCTGCCGAATCGATGCGGTCGGTCTGGTGAACCAGTTCGGTGTAGTCTCGATCCAGTCGTTCCCGGTAGTATTCATAGACAATTCCAGCGGCAGATGGTGCGATTTTAAACACCCCGTCCACGGGGGTCTTCGGTTGATTGGAATAGTGATGATCGAACCACAGGCTGCAGTCTTCGTGGAAAGGCAGGTTGGCGATGACATCGCCGGTTTGAACATTCACCCGTCGGTGCTGCATGTCGCTCGGCTGGACCCATCGCACCGGTGGGTCGATGGTGAGCGCATCCATCAGCAAGACGGCACATACGACACCGTCGAAATCAGGTCTGGTAACCACTCTCATCGGGGTCGTTCCTCTTCCTGTTGAGGGCGCCATTGCCGTCATTCCGGGTAAAAAAACAGCCGGGCCATCGCGTTTATTCGCCGATTGATGATAAGGCCTTTCGAACCCGGGCCCGGTGCGTCGGGCCGAGGCCATACCTGTATCAACAATCCTGCTCAACCGCAATAGCCAGTGGTTGGTGCGGCGAGGCTGCGATCCCGATCCGCTGCGGGCCGCACATTTGGCTTGAAGTTTAAGCCGAACCATGACAGACAGAAACCCCGTGGGCGAGCTTTCGGGCGAACCGATCCATCCCCGCCCCCGGCATCGAACGCTCTGGTGTGGCGGCGCCACCGATCTACAGGATGTTAAACGGCCGTCAAACAGGAGGGGTTGTCCAGGTATGGCTGATATCCAGCTGGCGAATCTGGTTAAAATGGAGTCTCCGCAAGCGGTTTTGGACGAGGCCATAACCGTGGTTGCGCGCTTTTCCGCGGATACGAATCCGCTGGCCATCCGGTCTGCATTCGACCAAACCGTGTCGCTGTATCAGGGCGAATGGGTACACACCAGAGGCTGCAACACCGATTATCACGACCTGAAGCATGTCACCGATTGTTTTCTGGCCATGGTGCGACTCTTTCATGGTGCCGGTCAGACCGGGATCTCTTTTTCTCCCCGACAGGTTCATCAGGGTCTGGTGGCGGCCCTGCTGCACGATACGGGATATCTGCAAAACAGTGAAGATAGTGAAGGCACCGGCGCCAAGTATACCGCCTTTCACGTGCGGCGGAGTATGGATTTCCTTCAACAGCACTTCGCGGCCTTCGGCCTGCAGGAAAGTGAAATTCACGCCAGTATGGCCATGATCCACTGCACCGATCTCAACTGTGACCTGACGTCTGTTCCGTTTCCGGACAACACCACCGAACGGATTGGCAAGATGCTGGCCACGGCGGACATTCTGGCTCAAATGGCAGACCGTACCTATTTGGAAAAGCTGCTTTTTTTATTCTACGAGCTGGACGAGGCCCGTATCCAGGACTATCGAGACGATTTGGACCTGATGCATCAGTCAAAAGATTTTTACATCCGTATGGCGGATCGTTTTGAACACCAACTGTCATCCTCGAACCGGTTTATGGTTCATCACTTCAAGGCGCGATGGAAAATCGATGTAGACCTCTATCAACGGGCCATCGACAACCAGCGTGCCTATCTGGCGGCTATCCTGACGGGGGGCGGCGATGATCCCCGGGACCAGTTGCGCCGCAGCAGGATCGTGGAAGCGGTGAAAAAAAAGTACGCCTAACCGCCTGCCGAGTACCTCAAGCACCGATACAGGCAGGTGATGGGTATTGCGCATCTGGCCCATGGCTGGTAGGGCTGACCCAGAGGGTTCATGATCTTTAAGGGATCCTATCTGCCCAGGCAGGGTAGATAATGGTTCAGGCCGAGGCCGCAGCGATTTTGCAACCGCAGGCGTAGCAGCGCTACGTCGAGGATTTCAAATGAGCGAGAACAAAGGCCTGGGGCATAAGATGCCCTGCCTGGGCGGATAGGTGCTATACGACCCCCTCAGGCATGGTCGCGACGGGCTCGCCGCCCAGCGGGTAGCCGCCATCCAGTCGCATCACGCTGCCGGTCATGAACGGGGCGTCATCCAATAGAAATTGGATGGCCCGAACCACATCCCCAACCCGGCCAATTCCGGCCAGCAGGGTGTGATCCAGGATGGCCTGCCGCTGCGCCTCGGTCAGCAGCCCCCACCCGCGGGTATCCGGTCCATGGCGGGTTTCAAATATGCCCAGCATCAGCTCGTTCACACGCACCTGGGGCGCGCCTAATCGGGCCCAGGTTTCCGTGAGCAGGGAGATGCCGCGGTTGGCTGCCGCATACCCCTCGTTGAAGAGATAGCTGGCCGGGCCGCTTCGGCCGACAATGCCGGCAATGGACGAGAGGTTGACCACGGCACCGTCACCGGAGGCCTTGAGGTGAGGCAGGGCCGCTTCGAACACCCATTGCTTGGCCCGCAGGGTGGTGGCCATTTCCAGATCCCATTGATCCCGGGTATACCCGCCGTGAACCACCGGCCACCCCCCCCGTTCAATATTGTTGATCAGGATGTCCAGCCGGCCGAAACGGTCGGTGATCCGTCGCACCAGGCCGGAAATGGCGTCGGTGTCCAGCAGGTCGGCCCGCTCGATCATGTGGTCCGTCCCGGTATCGGCGAACTCGGATCGCATGGCTGCCAGGCTTTCCGGCCAGTCAAACCAGGTGGCCGCCACACGGGTACCCCGACGCAGCAGGTCCAGACCGATGGCTTTGCCGATGCCCTTGATGCCGCCAAGCACCAGGGCCACTTTCTGATTGGGTTTCATATTCAGGCCTTTTCCGCGGAAACGGTCAGGAGATAGTTGCGGACCCAGTCCATGGCGACGCGCAGCAGATCCAGCTCACCGGTTCCTGACCGGCCAAAGGGTTGGGCGTCAGCGGTGGTCGCCACGTTGCGGTCCCCGTATGAAGGATCATTGCGAAAGGTGTCCAGGTCATAAAGCGCCGTATATATCCGTTTTTTTTCCGGAGGCATCAACGGGCCAGGCCGGAACCGGTTCTTGAGGCTGATCAGTTCCAGCAGGCTGTCGTTCATGCGGTTGTGTGCGGCAATTTGCTGATCGTCGACCCATCCATCCACGGTCTGCCGGTGTCCGTTATTAAAACCCAGGCAATGGGGTTCTCGAATCACTGCCCAGTGTTCGGTCAGACGTCCGGTTTCGCGGTCACGAGAGACGCCCCGGGCCAGCGGATAGGTGCGGCAGGAAGCGGGTCGGGCGGCGTATACGCGGCAGCCGGCATCGCTGACAAAGGGACAGGCCAGGTCATCTGCATCGCTGAATCGCAGGGAAACCACCGGCAGGCCGGTTCCGGGTCCGGTGCTCTCCTCGGTGTACCGGTTCAGAAAATCACCGGACGACATTTTCAGAAACTGTTTGAGGCACAAGACATCATAGGGGGTCAACGCCTGGTTCAGATTCCGGCAGCAGGCATTGAAACAGGTCACATGCGGAGAGCAGGTGAAACGAAAGCGCTGATGTTTTTCCAGCGGCGCGACAAAGGGTTGCATGGCCGACCTCCTGAATGGTTGGGTTCTGGTCGTGCGCAGCAGTGGTAGCACGCTGGGCAGGCGTGTCAACCGCAATCTTCATCCAATCGACCGAATCGACGCAACCGGAAATCGATTCTGAACGGGTTGACCGTGGGCGTCGTCAATCAGACTATTCCACCATATATGGTACCTTTTTGGGAAGGTTCAACGATATGTAGACTGTCGCACGGTTGAATGTAAGTGACTGCATCTTTTGGGCTTTTATGCCAACGAAAATTCTTGACAATGAATATGCTGGATGGTATTGATCTTACCTTGTGTTACACAATGACTATCTTCCCGAATTTATACGATATATTCAATCGACCAAATCAATGCCGCAGTGCATTGGATTCATGTCTGCACGTCGTGTTTTGTAAACACAGGGTATGGGGTTTTAAACAAGCCCAAAGTAACTGTCCGGGTCGAAACCATTCGGACACCTAATCCATGGAAGGGAGGTGCGAGGAACAGGAGGATCAAGCCTTAGTTTCGGAAGTAGGTTGAGTGAAATCTTTTTAACTAACCGTAGGAGGTATACTAAATGCCAAGTTATGTAATTTCAGAAAAATGTGACGGCTGCAAGGGCGGCGACAAGACCGCTTGCATGTACATTTGTCCCAATGACCTGATGGTGCTTGAGCCCAACGCCATGAAAGCTTACAACCAGGA
>JAGTUY010000521.1 GCA_018224455.1 Desulfosarcina sp. | reverse complement strand
GTTGAAGGACGAAAGAAGGTTCCCGGTTCAACGTTCCCCGTTTAGAGGTTGAAGGGCAAAAGAAGGTTCCCGGTTCAACGTTCCCCGTTTAGAGGTTGAAGGACGAAAGAAGGTTTCGGGTTCAGCGTTCCCCGTTCAAAGGTTGAAGGACAAAAGAAGGTTCCGGGTTCAATGTTCCCCGTTCAAAGGTTGAAGGGTATAAACCATCTTATACCCCGAACCTCTAAACCTCTGAACCTCTGAACCTCTGAACCTCTGAACCCCGAACCCCGAACCCCGAACCCAGAACGTTGAACCTCTGAACTCTGAACCCCGAACAAGGAGTTCTCTCCCCTGACCGATGATCGTTGCACATTATCAAGCGAGACTTCAAAATTCCCCACGACCCCGGCGGGGCTTTATATTCACGTTCCTTTCTGCCGGGCCAAATGCCCTTACTGTGATTTTTACTCAGTTACCGACCCTGGCTTGATTTCAGCTTACATCGAGGCCCTGCTCGCCGAACTGAACATGCGCCGACACCACGTCCCTCGTGCGGACACCATCTATTTCGGCGGCGGGACGCCGTCTCTCCTGACACCGCTTCAAATTAAACAGATTCTTGAAGGTATCCATGCCTGCTTTTCGGTGACACCCGATGCGGAGACCACCCTGGAAGTCAATCCGGAAACCGTGAGCCAGGCGTCCTTGGCTGCATACCGGGCGGCCGGCATCAATCGGCTCAACATCGGTCTGCAGTCGCTCGATGACCGGACCCTGGCTTTTTTGGGGCGGATCCATACGGCCAAAAAGGGCGTCGATGCCTATGGATGGGCCCGAGCGGCCGGCTTCGACAATATCGGTCTGGACTTGATCTACGGGGTTCCCGGACAGACCCGAAGCCGCTGGGAAGGGGAGATGGCAGGTGTCGTCCGACTGGCACCGGATCATATTTCCTGCTACACCCTGACGATGGAGCCTGGCACGCCCATGGCGCAGCGGGTGCAAGACGGGCAGATCCAGCCCCTGGACGAGCAGACCGCCGGACGTCTGTTCTCTGCCACTGCCTTCTATCTGAACCGGTACGGTTACCGCCAGTACGAAATATCAAACTTCTCCCGCCATGCCCCCGGAGACTCCAGCGACCGGCGCTCGCGCCACAATCGAAAATACTGGACATTTTTACCCTACCTGGGATTCGGGCCGGCCGCACACAGTTTTCTGGACCACACGCGCTGGTGGAATCATCGGTCCCTGGACGATTACCTGGCGGACCTGAAGGCCGGCAGATGCCCTGTGGCGGGGTCCGAAAAGCTGACCGGAGAACAGCAGGTGATGGAATTCGTTTACCTCGGATTGCGGCTGACGGACGGCCTTGACACGGTGGACTTCGCGTCACGGTTTAATGAGGCGTTCTCCGACCGGTTTGGACCGCAGGTGCGTCGCCTGGTCGGCGAAGGTCTGCTTGAGCAGTCGTCAGGCTGGATTCGATTGACCCATCGGGGCATGCGATTTCTTGAGCATGTTGTCGATCGAATGCTCAGTTGACAACCTATGTCGACAGCGTCTTGATCAGCTGTCCGATGTAGAACCGGGCGTGGCTGATGGGGGCCGCCATATTGGCCCGGTGATTGGCGAAGATACTGCTCAGGTTGCGGTCCAGAACGATCCACGGGTCGAGTTCCGCGGCCTGCTGGCAGGAGACGATGGCGTGGTGCAGCAGTTCGGTCGCGTTGCGCGACTCCAGGGTCAGGAGGAAATCATGGTGAACGGCCTCCAGCACCGTGGCCATGGAACTGGACACGCCCTTGGTGTAGAAAAAGTAGTTGTCCGCGTCGAAGATGCTCAAGGGCGTGCCGTCTTCGTGGATCTCTTTCACCAGATTTTTATCGCAGCTGCCCAGCAGATCTTCAAATGAGGCCAGCAGTGGAATCAGATTGTCCGTACGGGTATAGAAAGTGGCGTTGCCCGCACGGAGCTTTTCAAGGTAGGCCTGCAGTTCTTCCAGGCCTTCGTGGTATTTTGATTCGGCGGAGGGGAACCAGTAGCTGCTGGCCTTGACCATGAACCAGTTCATGGCATCTTCCAGATTGGGATCCAAGGTATCGGTGACGCCGGTTCGCGAAATGCGTTCGGCCAGGGCCACCACCGTGCGCCGGGTCACTTCCAGCACGCCCAGCTGAAAGTTATTGACGTTGTCGGTGAATTCGATGATGTCGTTGGGCCGCCATCCCCACCAGCGTTCTTCCAGTTCGTAGCTTAAGGGCTTGATGGCCGCCTCGGTGAAGGCGACGCCCTTTGGCGCCGGTTTGTGCACCGGTGCGGCGGTCGCGGCCGGCATGGCATGCCCGGCGTCGCCTTGTTTCGCGGCAGTCTGGCTGGCTGCGTCGTGATCGCTTGTCTGTGCGCTGTGGTCGGCGGCAGCCGCTGGCTGCCGGTGCGTCTCCGCCTGCGGGGCGGGCGCTGAATCCGCCGTTTTTGCAGCGGTTCCATGGACGGTCGGTTGGCCAGCTGCAGGGGCTGTGTGGCTGCCGTCGGTTTTCTGGGCGGTGGTGGTTACATGCGTGGTGGGGCCCTGTCCGGTTGCTTCCGAGGCATCATGCGTATCGGCGGCTTTGCGACCAGCCGGAGTTCCTTGGCTGCCGGTGGTTGCGTGACCGGTGGTGCCGGCGGTGGCGCGCTGTCCAACTACGCCGGTCGCGGTGGGTGACCCATGGTCAGCCGCGGCGGTGGCTGCAGGTGAATCGAGCTGGCGCACGGCCGTTTCATCTGATGATGGGCCCTGCGGCGTACCGAAGATAATGGAAAGCGCCCACAGGACAATGATCATGATGGCGATGCCGCCGATAATCCGCGGGGTCGCAAATTTCCTGAACTCGAATCCCTTGGCGTTTTTTTCCATGGCTGCTCCGTCTACGAAATCGTGTCGGCCGGCTGGAATCCTCCGCCGGAATTGGTATCGGGCGGTGTTATTGGCGCTTCCTGAGTTTCCGGATGTCCCCCACCCGGATGGTGACATTGGTGGCGTCGAAATGTTCGATCAAAGGTATCACATATTTGCGGGAAGCTCCAGTCATATCCTTGAACGCCGGGGTGGATATCTCACCCTTTTCCAGGATATAGGCCACTAGTTCGTCTTTCAGTTTTTCGACGGTTGCCCGGTCATAGTAGAGATCTTCCTTCACCTTGACCAGCACCCCTTCGCCGACCATCAGTTCCAGGACACCCTTGGCCGACTTGGGGTCCACATCCAGACGTTTGACGACCTCCCTGAAATAAGGCGGCGTCAGCCCGCTTTTGCCGTAGATGTCCATGATCTGCTGTTTCGAGGCCTTCTGGTCCAGCTGCAGGGATACCTTGTGGGTGGCCAGCCGGACCGTGTCGTCCTCCAGGACCAGTTGCCCGTCTTTGATCATCCGGTTGAGTACCAGGGTGAATAGCTTGCCACTGGCCTGCCTGGGAAATTTCGATTTCAATTCCTCTTTGGAGATGCCCGTCTTGAGCGGGTTGCCGCCGTGGTAGCGTTCGAGCACCTCCTGGCTCAATTGTCTCAGGCTGTCGAAGGCGTCAAGATGGATATAGGTGCGGTTCTCCTTGTCGGCCAAAAGGATGGTCTGGCTGTTGAGCAGGGTGCCGATAACGGTATCCAGGGCCTTTGCCGGTAGGTTGGTCATCAGGAGCAGTTCGTCGAAGGTGACGCCGGCCGGGCCGGCCGAGCGCGCATGGCAGTCGATGATGCCTTCGGGCGATGCATCGACCAGGCCCATCAGGCCATCGATGATCTCCTGCTGAAACCGTTTATGCTTGACCGGAATGGGGTTGAGCAGTTTGCCGCCGCCGATGGTACGCACCGGGGAGTAGCTGCGGATCACGAACCGGTCGTCGCGGATCAGGCTGACCGGTTCATCCAGGCGGATCTGCGCCGGACAGGTTTCTCCGGGCGTCAGTTCCTCACGGTCCAGCAGAATCAGATTGCCCATGGTCTCGCTGGTGCCGGTGTGGAACCTGACCTGGGTCCGGCTCTTAATCGGCTTCTTGTTGCTGGAGAGAAAGTGGAGTTCCAAGTCCACCATGTAGCTGGGCATCAGCGTATTTTCCCGGGCCAGGATATCCCCGCGGTTGATGGCGGCCTTCTCCAGGCCCTGGAAGTTGATGGCAGTGCGCATGCCGGCTTCGGCGGCCTCCCGGCTCTGGTTGTGAACCTGGATGCCCCTGACTTTGGAGGTGGTTTTGCCGGGATAGATCATGATGGTGTCCCCGACGTTGACCCGGCCCGAAATCAGGGTGCCGGTGATTACCGTGCCGAAGCCTTTCATGGAGAAGACGCGATCCACGGGAAGCCTGAAAAGCCCTGTGTTTCCCCGCTCGGGAACCCCTTCGCACAAAGCGTCCATCTCCTCAAGGAATTGGGGGATACCGTCCCCGGTAGCCGAGGAGACCGGTACAATCGGTGCCGCTTCGAGAAAGGTGCCCACGGTAAAATCCCGGATATCTTCGGTGACCAGTTCCAGCCACTCTTCGTCGACCATGTCGATTTTGGTGAGCACCACCATGCCGTGCCTGACGCCCAGAAGGGCGCAGATCTCCATGTGTTCGCGGGTCTGGGGCATGACTCCTTCGTCGGCGGCGATGACCATGCATACGATGTCGATCCCCGTGGCACCGGCTACCATGTTCTTGACGAACTTTTCGTGGCCGGGTACGTCGACGATGCCCAGGTGCCGTCCGCTGGGAAGGTCCAGAGAAGCAAAGCCCAGTTCGATGGTGATGCCACGTTTCTGTTCTTCCTTGAGCCGGTCGGTGTTGGTGCCGGTGATGGCCTTGATCAGGCTGGTCTTGCCGTGGTCAATATGTCCGGCGGTGCCGAGAATAATCTGTTTCACGATCGATGTACTCCGGTAAATGGTCAGGGTCTTTTGCGAGTTCTCAGATATTCTGCAAAGTATGCCAGCCCCACGAGGATGATGCCCAATCCGGCCACATAGATGATGTTGACGTCTGGATAAAACATGCGGGAGAGGATCACGGCAAAACCGGCCCCCAGGATGGCCCTGATGATGAAAATGTGAAACTGGGTCAAGATGTTACCTCTTTCCCATTCAAATCGTTCAGCAAGATATTTAGTGCTGGGCCAGGGTATATTAGAAGGCTAATCAGGTCAATACTTATGGGGAACACATTGGTTTTTCAATATCTTAAAACCTAACCCCTTCAACTTAAAACCCGCGTAAAACATATTTGACCGACTTTTTACAGCACGCTGAAAATTTAAGTTGAAATGGGGCATGTGATCTGTTAGGAAAAGGGCTCCTATGGTGGGTGTAGCTCAGTTGGCAGAGCATCAGGTTGTGGCCCTGAGGGTCGTGGGTTCAAGCCCCATCACTCACCCCATAAAACCAAAAGGCCATTGCACCTTACTCATTGCGGCAATGGCCTTTGTCGCTTGCGCGCCCGTAGCTCAGCTGGATAGAGCGCCGGACTTCGAATCCGTAGGCCGCAGGTTCGAATCCTGCCGGGCGCGCCATTAAATTCAAGGGGGTTGCAGCTTTAGCTGTTTCCCCTTTTTTTAGGCATCGTCCGAGCGTTTAATGAATCAAAACAAATCAGCTGTTATCATCTACAACCCTTTGGCCGGGCGTGGAAATGCGGTTCGCTTTGCCGAGCGGTCAAGGCAAAGGCTCGAAAGGAGCGGCTGGAAAGTAAAAGCCCTGCTCCAAACCGAATATGCAGGCCATGCTGAGCATGTACTTTCGCCGAAATGGTCGACTGGCGTCGCACTCATCGTTGTGGTGGCAGGTGACGGTACGCTCAGGGAGGTGTGCGCCGGCCTTGACCCCAAATATGGCCAAGCCGTGATTGCATTCATACCGATGGGTAATGCCAATGTAATAGCCCGGGAACTGAATATTCCCCTTGATCCGGAAAAAGCGGTTACGCTCCTGACCGAGGGGGTCCCGAGCCCTATGGACGTTGGGGTTTTGACGCTAAACACCGGAGAACGAAAGTTATTTTTGGCGATGGTTGAGATTGGTTACGGTGCAAAAATCGTCCATCTGGTGGATGATTTTAGGCGGCGGTGGCTGAAGATGCTCTATAAAATTTCAGGTGATTTATTATATGCCATTGCCGGTGTTCTGGCGCTATCTCCAAAAACGCATATTCCCTTTTCCATGAAAGTCGATGGCCGTGAGGCGTACTCAGATATCAAACATGGTGTTATCGCAAACACAGAAACCTACGCCACCGGATGGTCCATGACCCCTGGGGCCAGATCCGATGACGGGGTGCTAGATGTTATCACTCGGATTGATTGCAGCTTATTGAACACCATAAAGTTGCTGTCTATGGCTATGCGTAAAAAGCGACTATCCCCTCCGCTTGCCCGTTACTGCCGGGCGCGCAGAATTGACATTAACAGCGAACATCGGATTTGCATCCAAATGGATGGTGATCCAGTGCCTGCCTGTAAAGAATTTTCGGTAGAAGTGTCTCCGCGTTATTTTCAAATCCTAATCCCCGAAGTCACGTCCTATCAATGAGTCCTCTTCGGGAATTCCGGCCAGGATGTCGAACGTGTCGTACAGCTTCTTGGATGCCTTCTGTTTGTCGCGGCGTGCGGGTAATGACAGACCTTTTTGAAATATGTACGCAGCTGGCTTCAGGACTTGAACGATCAGCGGGGCGTCTGCTGGGGTCGATATGTTTGGGAGGGTAATAACACAGGAGGGCTAATCATTTTGGAAAGGTTCTTCTGCAAAACATCCCAGATCCGGTGCATGAATTCATTGCCCATTTGGTCATACTGCCCGAGTTGATCTTTGGTACAGGCAAAGCATACTGAAGGTTATGTCCCCCTTGGTCCGAAGCTTTATTACTTCGGTTTCATGATCAGAAAGTGCCGTTTTTTTTGAATAAACCCAAGCAAGGCGATCGTTTACAGAACTGGACAGATAATCTAAGATTCTACGTGCATATTGGTGGATGAGGTTCATCTCGTTTGATGTCTCCTCCACG
>JAGTUY010000520.1 GCA_018224455.1 Desulfosarcina sp. | reverse complement strand
TCCAGTGTCTCATTTCGAATTTCCTTCTTGCTGCCGACCGAGCCCGATCAGTTCAAGGCACTTTCGCAGCAGCATTCTTGCCCGATACAGGAGCACCCAACAATTGTTCGCGGTAATATCAAGCCGCGCGCAGATTTCTTGGGTACTCAACCCATCAATTTCCCGATAGACAAACGCATCGGCACTTCGCTGCGGGACGTCTGATAAACACCGATAAAAATGATCTAAAAACGCTTTGGTTTCCTGAACCTTGCCGGGATTGGTTTGCCAATGGGCCGGACGGGTCTGCCAACCGCCTTTGGCGTTGAAAAACGCGTCCATGTTTTCAGGGTCACTCAACAGGTCCCGGGTATGGATGGTGGATTTATTCTTGCGGTAATGGTCGATGACCTTGTGTTTCAGGATACCGAACAGCCAGGTTTTCTCAGAGGAGTGCCCTTTGAATCGATCCTGGGCTTTCACGGCTGCCAGGAAGGTTTCCTGAACCAGATCTTCGGCAATTTCTTTTTTTTTGACCCGGGCAAGTGCAAAATGAAAAAGCGAATCGCCATAGTGATCCACCCACAGGTCAGCATTTATTTTAGTCGAGCCCTTCATTCCAAACCAATACCCTTCATCAAATGATCCCACTGGGATGTATTGCCTATCAAGGTATCAAATTGAGCCGATTTTTCAAGCGGTAATGCAGCTTCAATCATAAAGGCGCTTTCAATGCGCCCACCCTATTTTTATAGCTGTTATTCGCTGGTTTGCCTGGGTGTTGTGGGCCTGGGCGTGCTTGTGCCGACGATATTGATCGACCGCTTGTGGTATTATGGGGCCTTTCTGCTTGTCGAGTTCTCAGCACTATATTTTTTGGTTGCCAGCGTGATATACTGGGTTGGACAGGCTTAGTGATAGCTTTCACCGCGTGCCACAACCATCCGCATCCAAAAGGGTGAAAAATGCGACTTGAACCTGAAAAACGATCCAATCATCTATTGTAGCGTATTGGGAGATATCTTCTCAAAAGGTTGGAAATGCCACTTCCATCATACGAGCAGCGGATCATCAATAACATGCGGAACCTGTATAGAGAAATCCGACCGGGCGATGTACTGCTGGTCGAAGGCCGATCCAAATTGAGCCGGATCATCCAGCTCATTACCAAAAGCGCCTGGAGTCATTCGGCCATTTAGGCAATCATTACGACCACGAAAATCTGACGGATTTGGTGTTGCTTCTCCTGCCGCCATTTTTAAATCCGTTTAAAAAAAGAACGATCCAAGCCTGTTTAGGCGGGTGTACCGAATTCAAGGTGATATGCTCGGGAATGATCGCCAACGCCTTCCAAAAAGTCGGCTATCCGATCATACCCGCCTTGCTGCCGGCGGTGGATATCGACAACAACCAAATAGACAATCCCTATGGATCCAGGTTGATCATGCGCCACTACTCTCAAATCGTTCCCAGGGATTTTGACCTGAGCCCCAATTTCGAAATCGTCAAATACAACATCATTAGGTTTCTGCCGCTTTGATTATAGATCGATCTGGGCAAAGCAATAGGCGGCTTTCAACCGCTTAACCGGCAAATCATGCTCGATCCATTCAAACTACTTGCGGAGCCCCTGGTCAGCGTTTATTTTTAATCAAGATGCCATCGGCGTCAACCTGTCGGACGGTGAGTTGTAGTGGTTTGCCGACCGGGCAGCAGCGGCAGAATGCTGAGAGAGGCGCCAAAACTTATCAACCCAAGCTTGCGATGAGAAAAAGGCCATGAAAACAATACTTGCCGCAGACATCGGGGGGACCAACAGTCGGTTTGCCCATTTTCAGACGGATTCGGACTCAACGCTGGCGATGGTCGACACACTATGGCTGCCCACCGATGGCGCCGATTCTTTTGCGCAGCTTCTTGAGCAGTTGCGATCATCCGATTTTTCCCTGCCGGCCGACGCGGCTGACATTGCCGTGATCGCCGTTGCCGGACCCGTTGAACGAGCGTCCTTCTGCGCCCCGCCTTACATCGCCTGGGATATCGATCTGGCCAGCCAAGCGGTGGCAAACACATTTCAGCAGGCGACACTGATCAACGATTTTGTCGCCCAGGCCTATGCCTCTCGGTCTCCGGTGGGCCGAGAGGCCCGTTCTATCCTCCCCGGAGAAATCGTTGCCAACGGGACCATCGGCGTTATCGGTGCCGGCACTGCCCTGGGCAAGGCAATCCTGGTACCGCTGTCCAGCGGAGAATTCCTGGCCTTGCCTTCCGAAGGGGGGCACGGTTATTTTCCCTTTGTCTCTCAACGGGAGTTGGCGTTTCAACAGTTTTACCGCGAAAAATCCGGGCAGAAGCATATTACCGGCAATCTGGTGGTTTCCGGTCGTGGACTGCGCTATCTCCACTGGTTTCTCAGCGGTGAAGATCTGGCGCCTGAGGAAGTGACCAGGCGACTATCCGGAACATCCGAGACGCTGGCCTGGGCCGCGAGGTTTTACGGCCGGGTTTGTCGGGACTTTGCCCTTGCGGTGCTGGCCCGCGGCGGCTTGTTTATTGCCGGTGGGGTGGCGGCCAGAACACCTGAGATGCTGACCCATGAGAATTTCAGTAAGGAATTCCTCGATTCTCCGACAATGGGTCACATGTTGTCCAGGATGCCGGTTTTTTTGATGGACGACCAGGACAGCGGCCTCTGGGGTGCGGCGTTCCATGGAAAACAGCTGCTGCGAAAAGGATAGACAACGATGGCCCAGGAAAAGCGAAGAAAAATAATCAACAAACTGGTAATCGGCGGGGTGATCGTCCTGGGCATTGTGGCCTTTCGATACTTCGATCTGGGACAATATTTGACGCTGGATTACATCAAGGGCTCCCAGGAAAAATTTCATGCGCTTTACCTGTCACACCGCTTTCTGGTTATTGCCGCCTACATGGGGATCTATATCGCGGTCACGGCCCTGTCCCTTCCCGGCGCCGCGGTGATGACCCTGGCCGGCGGCGGCCTGTTCGGACTGGTCGTCGGAACCGTGGTCATCTCCTTTGCCAGCACCATCGGGGCCACCCTGGCCTGTCTGGTCGCCCGATTTCTGCTGCGGGAATGGGTTCAGAACCAATTCGGCGGCAAACTGAGGACAATCAACGAGGGCATTGAAAGAGAAGGCGCTTTTTATCTCTTCTCCCTTCGCCTGGTGCCGATCTTCCCCTTTTTCGTGATCAATCTGCTCATGGGACTGACCCGCATGCGCCTGTTCACCTTTTTCTGGGTGTCGCAGATCGGCATGTTGGCCGGAACCGTGGTCTATGTCAACGCCGGCAAGGAGCTGGCCAAGATCGATTCCCTGTCCGGCATCCTCTCGCCGGGTCTGTTGGCCTCATTCGTGGCGCTCGGTCTTTTCCCGATCACCGTGAAAAAACTGCTGTCGCTATACAAAAGCAAATTCAGGTCGGAAGCGGCGGGCCCCGCTGGCGATCAACCAATTAAACCAGAGAAAAAAAAGACCGCTTGACGCCTGCTCCTGACCCTTCATCCAGCCAATAGTCCTTGGATTTCCCGATGGTAGCCCAGGTACCTCGCCAGCGTCCGATCATTCTTCCTCTACTTGGGAACGGTTTGCAGGATTTCCTCGTTGGCTCTCCTGTTCGTTGGGCGGTTAAACGACCATCTTCCAGACCACACCTGCCGCCGCCCCGATGGGCACCAGGTACTGAATGGGGAAATGGAATTTCTGCAGCAGCACCAGCGAGACAATCGCAGCAACCAGGGCAAACCCGTCGACCCCGGTCTCGGGCAGGATTACCTTGTAGCCGAACCAGACGGCCAGGTTCAGGATGACACCCACCACGGCGGCGGTGACGCCGGTAAGCGCGGCCTGGATGCGCGGGTTGCCGGCCATGGCCTCGATGAAGGGCGCGCCGGCGAATATGAAAAAAAAGCAGGGCAGAAAGGTGACGGTGGTCGTGATCAGGGCACCGAAAATGCCGGCGGTCAGCGGGGTGAGATCCCCGGGCAGGTTCCAGGCTCCCACGAACCCCACGTACTGGGTCACCATGATCAGCGGGCCGGGCGTCGATTCGGCCAGGCCAAGGCCGATGAGCATCTGCTCGGTGCTGAGCCAGTTGTTGCCCACGGCAAAATCGGTGATGTAGGCCAGCACGGCGTATGCGCCGCCGAAGGTGACAAAGGCCGCCTTCGTGAAGAAAAAGGCGATCCGCGTCAAGGTGTCCTCGAGCCCGCGCAATCCCCATACGCCGCCCACCACCAGGGCCCACAGTCCAAAACAGATGAAAAAAACCCGCACGACATGGGCGAAAGAGGGTGCGACGTTCTTTTGGCCGTTGACTGTTTCCGCTTCGATCATGCATTCGCGGGTCTGGTCGTTAAAGGTGCCTTTGCAGAAGACCTGCGGCAATCCGCGCTGCAGGATCAGCCCGCCTGCCGCCGCTCCGGCCACGATCAAGGGAAAGGGGACTTTCAAGAAGAAGATGGCGATGAATGCCAGGGCGGCAAAGAGATAAAGCAGGCGATGCTTGAGTGCCTTCTTGCCGATGCGCAGCACCGCCTCGATCACAACGGCCACCACCACCGGCTGGATGCCGTAGAACGCGGCGGCCACCGCCGGAATATCGATGTGAGCCACGGCCAGGTAGCTCAGCAGCAGCATGATGAAAATCGAAGGGATTACGAAAAGCGACCCGGCGACGATGCCGCCCAGCGTTCCATGCAGCCGCCAGCCGATATAGGTGGCCAACTGCTGGGCCTCGGGTCCGGGCAGCAGCATGCAGAAATTGAGGGCCCGCAGAAACTGGTTCTCACCGATCCACTTTTGCCGCTCCACCACCTCCTGGTGCATGATGGCGATCTGGCCGGCCGGCCCGCCGAAGCTGATAAAGCCCAGCTTGGTCCAGAATTTTAAGGCTTCCTTAAAAGAGACCGCCCGGGAAGGTTCTGAATTGGATATCGTTGTCATGCACTCTCCTTATTGCGCATGGGCACC
>JAGTUY010000519.1 GCA_018224455.1 Desulfosarcina sp. | reverse complement strand
TGTCCCGGTATAACCGCGCCACCGGATACTCGGTCGAGTAACCGTAAGCCCCCAGGATGCGCATGGCATAGTTGGAGGCCTTGTTCACCGTCTCGCCGGCAAAGTATTTGGCCATGGCCACGTCCAGGCAGGCCTGGGAGCCGTTGATCAGCCAGTGATCCCCCTTGTCCACGGCCGTGGATGTCATGGCCATGACATCCGAGCCGGCGTCCGGCTCGGTGATGCCGAACCCGCCGATCAGGTCGGCCGTGCACAGCCCCGGGATGTACTTCTTTTTCAACGCCTCCGTACCGTAGGTGAAGATGGTGAAGGCGCAGCCCAGCACCTGCATGTTCACCTGCACCCGCAGCGAACTGGCCGCCCGGGCGATCTCCTCGGTGACGATCATCGCCGCCAGCCAGCCCATGTCCTCGCCTTCGTATGCCTCAGGGATCACCGTGCCGAAAAAACCCAGCTGACCCATGGGCTTGATGGCCTCCTCGTTTAGTTGAACCCCATCACTCTGGGGAACCACAAGACCACATCGGGAAAGAACGTGATCAACAGGAGAACAAAGAGCTGAATGGCGATAAAGGGCAACACCGCCTTGGATACATAAATCAGATTTCGGTTGGCGATTGCCCCGGTGATGTACAAACTGACGCCCATGGGGGGCGTGCAGTAACCGATGGCCAGATTCACGGTCATGATCAGCCCGAAATGCATCCAGTTGATGTCGAATGCATTCAGCATGGGCAGGAACACCGGACCAAGGATCATGGTGGCCGAGATGATGTCCATGAACATGCCCACAAGCAGCAGCAGGATATTCATCGCGATAAGAAAAACCGCCTGGGATGTGACGGCCGAAAGGACCGCCTCGGTAATTCTGCCGGGGATGCTTTCAAGGGTCAACAGCCTCCCGAAACAGGTGGCGCCGGCGACGATGATCAGGAGCGTTGCCGAGGTCACCGCGGAATTAACCGTTATCTGCTTCACCTGGCTGAGTTTCATGGATCGATGGATGAACAGCTCGACGATGAAGGCATACACACAGGCCACCACCGCCGCCTCGTTGGCGGTGAACACACCGGAGAAAATGCCTCCAAAAATGATCACCGGCAGCATCAGCGACCAGAACCCTTCCTTGAACACGGCAAGGGTGTCCATGAGGGAAGGGATCGGCATGCGCACGATCTCTTTCTTGGTGCGGAAGAAAAAGTAAGAATACAGGCACGTCAGAAACATGATCAGCACGCCGGGCAGAAAACCGGTCAGGAAAAGGCCCTCGAGGGATACGTTGCTGATCATGGAGAAAAGAATCATGCCGATGCTCGGCGGGATGATCACGCCCAGGTTAGGCGAGGTGGTCATCAACCCGAGCGTATACTTTTCCGGATATCCGTTTTCCAGCAGCGCGGGGATCATGAACCCACCCAGGGCCACCACGGTGGCGACGGTAGACCCCGATATGGCCCCGAAGAGTCCGCAGGCCAGGACCCCCGCCATACCTAACCCTCCCGGCAGCCAGCTGACCATCGCGTTGGCCACTTTGATCAGTTTTTCGACAATGGTCCCGGCGGTCATGATGTTGCCGCACAAAATGAAAAAGAGCACCACGACCAGGGCAAAATTGTCCATGCTGCGAAAGATGGTTTGAAACAGTAAAAGCAGGGGGATGTCGGTAAAGAAGAGGAATCCGAGGACGGCCGTAAAAAAAAGGCACATGAAAACGGGGATGTAGGTGGCCATACACCCCAACAGAATCAGCAGGAGGATCACGTCGTTGAAATGCATATGAGAAAATCTCCTTGTCTTTCTGCTCCGGTTGGCTCAGGCGCTTTCAGTTTCCGCTTCAGTTTGCCTGAAATCCTGGTAAATGACCTGCAGCGTTCGAATGAACATCAGCACACCGGTCAATGGTAAAATGGCATACAGATAGACCAGGGGAATCTGCAGAATCAGGGTCTTTTGGAACGTTCTGGCCTGCATGGCGGCCATTTGCCATCCGTACACCATCATCATTACCGAAAAGATCAGGATCACCGTGTTGCTGAAATAGGTCAACGGTGTTTTTAGTTTTGGGAACAATTGCACCGAGGCATCGATCTTGATCATGGAGCGGTTTTTAACCGCTGCGCAGCAGCCGATAAAAGTGGTGTAGATGATCACCTCACGAACCAGTTCTTCAGACCAGGCCAATGTATAATTGAACCCGTAGCGCAGCACCACATTGAAAAAAAGGGCGATCAGCGCCACTATGACGCTGATAAACAGGGTCCAGTCCTCGAAAAAGGACAGCGCCTTATCCAGCACGTCAAGCGTCTTTCCAATCATCAACGGTCCTTTGCAATGGTGTTATAGACAAAAGGGGGTTTCAGCATTGGAAACCCCCTTTTGTCCAGATGTGATTTGCATGAAGAACTTATTTGGTGTAGCCGATGAATCCCTGAACCTCTTCTAAATAATTGGCCGGCCGGTAGGTGTCTCCCTTATAGAGTTTGTTTATTTCTGCAGCGAAAGCCTGGTGCGTCTTGTCACCCTGGGCTTTGAGCGTTGCCATGTCGGCATCCGAAAGTTTGAAAAACTCGATACCGGCGGCCTTGGCCTTTTCAATTTCATCGGTTTCCTGCTGTACGGTTTCGACCCGGATCTTGGCGCAGACGTCATGCACGGTTTCGATGAATGTTTTCTGGAGATCCGCGGGCAGGCTGTTGAACCAGGCCTTGTTGAATATCCAGATAAACAGTCCCTGAGCATAATTCAACTGGGTAAAGTATTTGGCGACTTCGAATTTTTTTGTAATATTGCAGACCATCGGCGTGTGATCCAGTCCGTCGATGACACCCTGTTTCAACGCCACCGGCACATCGGGCCACGGCATCACCACGGGATTTAACCCCCAGTTGCTGTAATTGAGTTGGTTGACGGCCGCCTCGGCGATGCGGAACTTGACTTTTTTGGCGTCGGCGATCGATTTTACCGGCGTGGTCGTGGCCCAGCCGTAGTTGCCGTAGCCGGTGATGTCCAGTCCCATGATGCCCTGATGATCCATGGCCATCATGAAATGATCGAACAGCTGCCCGCTCCCTACAAATTTATCCAGTTTGTCAAACGAGTCGATCAGAAAGGGCAGATTGACCGCACCGAAGCGCGGTCCCAGGTTAGTCGCTGCAACCGAACTGACGCCCATGCCCTGGATGGCGCCCATCTGCAGCTGATTGAGAACCTCAACTTCACCGCCCAGCATCGAGAAGGGTTTGTAGTCCAGGTAGATCTGACCGTTGGTGCGTTTCCAGAGTTCGTCACGCATGGCGAACCCGGCATAGACACCCTTGATCACCGGATGCGACACATTGGAAACAATGCACTTGTATTTTGCACCAGACGGATCAAAACTTGGTTTCCACGCATCCAGAGACGGCCCGGCTGCAATAACAGGGCTGATCCACAAACCAATCACCACCAACATCACACATACCAATTTCACGGTTCTGTTACCAATCATCCGGCCCCTCCTTTTGTTCTCGCGCTGTTGAAAAAAACGCCCCCTACCAAGCTACATACTAGCTACTTAACAGCTACTAATTTTTTAAGTCAAGCAAAAGTTTTAAAGCTGATTCATCAAATGACACCTACGACCACCCGATAAGATGCCACGGGACAATTTGAATCTTGCTGAAAAACCTTGGTCGGTTCGACCAAAAATTAGCGTTGAACTCAGAAAAACACACGCCACCCCGAT
Organism: Desulfosarcina sp.; assembly: GCA_018224455.1. Lineage (GTDB taxonomy): Bacteria > Desulfobacterota > Desulfobacteria > Desulfobacterales > Desulfosarcinaceae > Desulfosarcina. Next base: position 14,674 of record JAGTUY010000519.1, on the reverse strand, counting down.
CGATGTTTAGATCGATGGCTTTCTCTGTCATAAGCAGGAAGGAAGAGACTCGCTGCCGCAGTCTACACGATCTAAAAAGTGCCGGCCTGAAGATTGAAACGGCTTTTAACAATTTTAAAGAAACATCGAGAAAAAGTCAAAGCATTTAGTTGATGAAAAAAATGAGGATAAAAAAAGGCCCTGATCAAACAGGGCCTTTAAGAGAAATAAGCGAACGCCCGACCGATTCGACTATTGGTCGGTTTCACCAGCATCGGCAGCCGCACTGGATTTTTTTTTGGCAACAAGATCCGCCGCCGGGTCATCCGATTCAGTAGCGGCCGGCGCCGCGTTGAGGTCCGTGGCTTCGTCCGTGCCGTCATCGACGACCGTTTCCACTTTTTCGCTGGCAGCCGGCATCGTCTCTGTCGATTTGGCCTCGGCAGCAGCAACAGGTTTATCCTCGGCTTTCGTCCGGGTCTTTTTTGCCCTGGCCGGCTTCGTCGCGCCGTCTGAACTGACCAGTTCGACGAGGGTCATGGCCGCGGCATCGCCCGGCCGCCGGCCGATCTTTACAATTCGCGTGTAGCCGCCGTTGATTGATCCGAACCGCTCAGCCGCCTCTTCAAATATCTTATGCACGACATCTTTTTCGCGGACGATGGACATGGCCAACCGCCGGGCATGAAGGTCGCCCCGTTTTGCCAGCGTTACGATGTGATCGGCCCACCGGCGAAGCTCTTTGGCCTTGGCATCGGTGGTTTTGATGCGATCGTGCTTGAGCAGCGAGGTCACCATGTTTCTAAACATCGCCTGCCTGTGGCTCGTGGTTCGATTGAGTTTTACACCGCTTTTTCTATGTCTCATTGGAACGTTTACTCCCCTTCTTCGACGGATTCTTCAGGCGGGACAAAGCTGTCAATTTTCATTCCCAACGAGAGTCCCATTTCAGACAGAACCTCCTTAATCTCATTAAGTGATTTTCGGCCGAAATTTTTGGTTTTGAGCATCTCGTTCTCAGTTTTTTGGACAAGCTGGTAAATTTTCAAGATTTCGGCATTCTTAAGGCAATTGGCGCTTCTCACCGACAGCTCCAGTTCCTCGACGCTTCGATAAAGGTTGTCATTGAATGCCGGCTTTTCCGATTCATCTTCACTTCCATCATGCTGCGGTTCGGCATCTTCGTCAAAATTGATAAAAATGCTCAGCTGCTCCTTAAGAATTTTTGAGCTGAAAGCAACGGCATCTTCAGGAGCCACACTGCCGTCGGTCCAGACCTCCAGTGTCAGTTTGTCATAATCGGTACGTTGCCCGACACGCGCATTGCCAACTACGTAATTGACCCGCTTGACCGGTGAAAAAACCGCGTCGATGGGTATCGTGCCAATCGGCGCGTCCTCATCCTTGTTCGCCTCCGCAAGGGAGTATCCCTTACCCGCCTTGACCACCATGGTCATTTTCAAACTGCCGTCCGCGGCAAGCGTGGCAATGTGTTGTTCAGGATTCAAGATCTCCACGTGCCCGTCATCGCTGGTGATGTCTTTCGCAGTCACCATACCTTCACCGGACGCTTCGATCCGAATGGTTCGCGGGGTCGCGTCATCCATTTTAAGACGAACCTCTTTGAGGTTCAAAATAATCTCGGATACGTCTTCATTCACACCAGGAATAACACTGAACTCATGCTCTACCGATTCGAACTGGACGGATACGATGGCAGCACCGTAGAGGGACGAAAGGATAGTTCTTCTCAAGGAATTCCCAAGGGTTATGCCGAACCCTCTTTCCAGCGGTTCACATACAAACTTACCATACGCTTCGGTACTGCTGACGCGGATTCTCTCGGACTTGATCATTTCACGCCAGTTCATGTACATAAGTTCGTTTTTAACCATTACATTTTCTCCAGACGGATTTAAAATCATGCAGCAATATTTTCTCAAAAGTTACGTGCTCAACAGTCAATCGACCCATTTATTTGGAGTAGAGCTCGACAATGAGTTGTTCCTGCATCGGCAGAGTAAGGTCTTCGCGAACCGGGAAGCTTTTGATTTCACCTTTGAACTTCTCCTTTTCAACGGCGATCCACTGTGGCTGGCCCCTACGAATCACCGCATCCAGAGAATCAACGATGGCCTGGACCTTTCTGCTTTTTTCAGACACTTCTACCGTGTCGCCGACATTAACCAGGTAGGATGGAATGTTGACCCGTTTTCCGTTGACCATAAAGTGGTTATGCCGGACGAAATGGCGGCCCTGTGTTCTGGAATTGGCGAAGCCAAGACGATATACGACGTTATCCAGTCGACGTTCGAGAAGGACCAGCAAGTTCGTGCCGGTGATACCCTTTTTCCGGTCGGCTTTTTCAAAAAAGAGCCTGAACTGCTTTTCGGAAAGGCCATACGTGTTCTTGACTTTCTGTTTCTCACGAAGCTGAATGCCGTAGTCGGAGGGTTTGCCTCGACGCCGCTGCCCATGCTGTCCGGGGGCGTAGCCTCTCCGATCAAATGCGCATTTGTCGGAATAGCAGCGATCTCCCTTTAAAAACAACTTCATATTTTCACGTCGGCATATCCTGCAGACGGATCCTCTGTATCGGGCCAATTCGTCCTCCTTTTAAACCAGACCTTTGTGTGGCGCGTTTTGTATATCAACCATCGGCGGCAGGCCGTTTACACCCTTCTTCTTTTGGGCGGTCGGCAACCGTTGTGGGGAATAGGGGTGACGTCCTTGATCATCAGCACATTAAAACCCGCAGCCTGAAGGGCACGAAGTGCAGATTCCCGACCGGAGCCCGGCCCCTTGACATACACTTCAACACTTTTCATCCCATGTTCCATCGCTTTCTTGGCGGCATCTTCCGCGGTCAACTGGGCCGCGAAAGGCGTGCTCTTGCGCGATCCCTTAAACCCGTGCACCCCTGCGCTGGACCATGAAACCACGTTTCCCATAGCGTCGGTGATGGTAACGATCGTGTTGTTGAATGTGGACTGAATATGAACAACCCCACTGGAGATGTTCTTTCTTTCCTTTTTTTTCGTTTTGGTTTTTTTAGGCATTTATTTATTCCTGACAGATGATGGATTACTTTTTGGCGGCGCTCTTTTTCTTGATCGCGGACCGTTTAGGGCCTTTTCGCGTTCTGGCGTTGGTGCTGGTCCGCTGGCCATGTACCGGCAGGGATCGTCTATGCCTGAGACCGCGGTAACAGCCCAGGTCCATAAGCCGTTTGATGTTCATGGAAACTTCCGTTCGAAGCTCCCCTTCTACTTTGAGTTCACTATCGATTACCTTACGAATGCTGTTAATCTCAGCTTCGGAAAGATTGTCTGTATTGGTATTCGGATCGATTTTAAGCTTGCTGAGGATCCGATTGGAAACGGTTCTTCCGATACCATAGATATAGGTCAATCCGATTTCTATCCGTTTACGTCTAGGTAAGTCTACACCAGCGATTCTTGCCAAAGTTCAACCTCCTCTAACCTTGCCTCTGTTTGTGTCTCTTATTCTCGCAGATAACCCGAACGGTTCCTCTTCGCTTGATGATTTTGCACTTGCTGCAAATCTTCCTAACGGATGCTCTGACCTTCATTGTCTACTCCTTCGTACCGCATGGCAAATGGGTTATTCGCTGTTGCCGGTCTTCCGTTCATGGAATGCGGACCCTTGCCAGTTATTTTGAGCGATAGGTGATTCGTCCCCTTGACAAGTCATAGGGAGAAAGCTCCACCGTGACCTTGTCTCCAGGTAAGATCTTGATAAAATGCATTCTCATTTTGCCGGAGATATGCGCCAGAACTTGGTGTTTGTTTTCCAGCTCGACCTTGAACATCGCGTTCGGCAGCGTTTCCAGAACAATGCCTTCAACTTTGATGGCCTCTTCCTTGGGCATTCCGATCTCCTGCATGTTTCGTTGGGTAATGGGGGATCGATTATCTTTCGATTCGCGATCTCCGCACGGGGGGGGTTAACGTCTTCCCCGGATGCCGCCCTTTTTTAAGAATCCCTCGTAGTGACGGGTGAGCATGTGCGACTCCATCTGTGCCACCGTATCGATCGCCACACCGACGACGATCAATAGCGCCGTGCCGCCAAAATAGAAGGGCACGTTAAAACGACTAATCAAAATGGAAGGAAGCACACATACCGCCGACACATAAATGGCACCGCCAAGGGTAATCCGCGTCAGGACGCGGTCGATGTAGTCGGCAGTGCGTTTTCCCGGCCGAATGCCCGGGATGTAGCCGCCGTTCTTTTTCATGTTGTCCGCCACATCGACAGGATTGAACGTCACCGCCGTGTAAAAGTAACAGAAAAAGAAAATAAACCCGACATATAACAGCTCGTAAAAAAAGTTGCCGGGCTGCATCGAATCGGCAATGGCCTTCATCCACGGAATCGTAACGAAACTGGCGATGGTCGCCGGAAACATGATGATCGACGATGCGAAAATCGGGGGGATAACCCCTGAGGTATTGATTTTGAGCGGCAGATGCGTGCTCTGCCCGCCATACATGCGCCGACCGACCACCCGCTTGGCATACTGGACCGGTATGCGCCGCTGGCCCTGCTCCACAAAAATAATGAAACCAACGACGAGAACCATAAGAACCATAAGGATAACAATGGCGAAAATGTTCATTTCACCGGTGGACATTAGCCGGAATGTGTTGAGGATCGCTGAAGGAATGCCGGCAACAATGCCCGCAAAAATAATCAACGATATTCCATTACCGATACCCCGCTCGGTAATCTGTTCGCCCAGCCACATGATGAAGGCCGTTCCAGCGGTCAGCGTCAACACGGTCATCAGTCTGAATCCCCATCCCGGTGCCATCACGATGGCGGCTCCGCCGGGTGATGTCATGCTTTCCAGGCCAATGCTGATACCGAGTCCCTGTATAATACTCAATACCACGGTGCCGTACCGGGTGTACTGAGTAATTTTCTTTCTGCCCTGTTCGCCTTCCTTTTTCAGTTGCTCTAAGTGAGGAATGACCACGGTAAGCAGTTGCAGGATAATCGAGGCGCTGATGTAGGGCATGATGCCTAAGGCGAATACGGAAAGCTGCTCCAGTGCACCGCCGGAAAACATGTTGAATATGCCGAAAATGGTTCCTTCCATTTGTGCGAAAAAGGAAGCCAGGGCGACGGTGTCTATTCCGGGCGTCGGCACGAAAACGCCGATTCTGTATACGAAAAGCAGAGCCAGGGTATACAGAATGCGTTTTTTGAGTTCAGGGATCTTGAATATGTTTCCGAATCCGCTGCCAACCATGTTCAGATTACCTCTATCTTTCCGCCAGCGGCCTCAATTTTTTGTCTGGCGCTGTCGCTGATATGGTTGATCCGAACCGTTACGGGAAGCGTTACCTCCCCTTTACCCAGCATTTTAATGCCATCCCGATCGCCTTTTACAAGGCCGCTTTTGATCAAGGCCACTTCATCGACCACCGACTGCGATTCAAAACGGTTTAAATCTTTGACGTTGACGATGGCGAAGGTTTTCTTAAAATGGTTTTTAAACCCTCGTTTAGGCAGACGGCGATGAATCGGCATCTGACCGCCTTCATATCCGGGCCTTACGCCGCCGCCTGAGCGGCAGTTCTGACCTTTGCTCCCCTTTCCGGCCGTTTTCCCGAAACCTGAGCCGACACCGCGTCCGATGCGTTTTCTTGTTTTTCGCTGACCCTTTTCAGGTGCCAAATCGTTGAGTCTCATCGATTATTTCTCCTCGGCAACCACCAGGTGGGATACCTTTTCAACCATCCCTCTCACGGATGGTGTATTTTGCAGTTCAACGGTGCGATTAAGCTTGGTAAGCCCCATTCCCCGGAGAACATTGCGGTGTTTTTCAGGCCGTCCAATCATGCTTTTTACCAACGTGATTTTCAGCATTTTACTCATCGTTCGTTTTCCTTATCTTAGATCTTGGACCTTGAGCCCTCGTCTGGCAGCCACTGACTCGATGCTTTCGAGTTGTTTAAGACCATCGACGGTGGCCTTGACGACGTTGTGAGGATTGTTGGTACCCATGCATTTCGTCAAGATGTTCTGCACGCCCACAGCCTCCAGCACCGCCCGCACCGCGCCACCTGCGATGACCCCGGTACCTTCCGAGGCGGGTTTCAACATCACACGGCCCGCCCCGAATCGACCCACGACCTTAAAAGGAAGCGTTCCTTCGGTCAGGGGAACCTTGACCATACTCTTTTTGGCCTTTTCAACGCCTTTTCTGATGGCTTCAGGAACTTCACCGGCTTTCCCGAGCCCGTATCCGACACTTCCTTCACCGTCGCCAACGACGACAATGGCGCTGAAACTGAAGCGACGACCGCCCTTGACCACTTTAGCCACACGGCTGATGTGTACGACTTTATCGATCAGTTGGTTATCATCTGTATGTTGCTTGAACAAGGGTCTGCCTCCTTAACTGGTGTGTGCTAAAAATCCAAGCCCGCTTCCCGGGCTCCGTCGGATAAGGCTTTGATGCGTCCATGATACAGAAAACCGTTGCGATCGAAAACGACCTTCTTGACGCCTTTGTCCATGGCACGCTGGGCAAGCAGTTTTCCGGTGAAAACCGCCTTGGCGACTTTACTTTCGAAGGTGGGTTGCTCGTTCACCGATTTTTCGTTGCTGCTGGCAGCCGCGATGGTTCTGCCGGTGGTGTCATCGACAATCTGGCCGTAAATGTGCCTGGCACTTCTATAAACGGAGAGCCTGGGCCTTTCCACCGTGCTGATGATCCTTTTGCTGATTCTTTTTTTTCGCTTCAGCCAAATTTTCTTTTTTTCTGTTGTTGAACCCATTTTCGATTCCTTTAATGGCCGCCATTCATCGATTGTCCGGCTGGAAGATGCTGCGCCGGCATCTGTTATTTGGTACCGGTTTTCCCCGCCTTACGCTGGATGTACTCTTCTGCGTATTTGACTCCCTTGCCCTTATACGGCTCCGGCTTTCTCAGTTTTCGTATCGAAGCGGCGGTCTGTCCGACCTTTTCTTTATCAATGCCGGTGAGTTTGATGACATTGTTTTTATCGACCGTGGCATCGATACCGTCAGGCAAGGGGAAATCGATGGGATGGGAGTACCCTAAGTTCAAGACAATTGATTTTCCCTTCATTTCAGCCCGGTAGCCAATACCATTGATCTCCAACGTTCGCTCAAATCCCTTGCTGACCCCATCAATCATATTTGCCACCAGGCTGCGGGTCAGTCCCTGAAGGGAGCGGGTTTTTCGATCTTCCTGATCGATGATCACACAGATGGTGTTGTCCTTGATCGACAGATCGACCGCGGGGTGGATGGTTCGGGTCAATGTTCCCTTCTCCCCCTTGACAACCAGTTCCCGGTCTTTAAACTCGATTTTGGTTTTTTCGGGGAGTATGATGATTTTCTTGCCTACTCGAGACATTTATCGCACCTCTTTTTTACATCCTGTAACAATCAGAGTTAGTTCCGGACCAGGGACGGTGTTTGTCCTTTTGATGCTGCATTCTACCAGAGGGTGCAAAGCACTTCGCCCCCGATGTTTTTCTCTCTTGCCGCTTTGTCGGTCATCACCCCCTGAGAGGTGGACATGACGGCAATCCCCAAACCGTTGTAGATGGGCGCCACATCTTTGGCGTTGAGATAAGTCCTTCGACTGGGCTTGCTGATCCGTTCAATGCTGATGATGGTATGTTTCTGAGCACCGGTGTACTTGAGATGGACGCGAAGGATGCCCTGTTTTCCATCATTGATGAACTTGTAGTTACGGATGTAGCCCGATTCTTTGAGAACCCTGGCGATCTCTGTTTTTATCTTTGATCCGGGAATATCAACGCTGTTGTGCTTCGCTCTCCCGGCGTTTCTGATGCGGGTTAACATGTCGGCTATCGGATCGCTCATCGCTGTTTCCTACTCTAAATTAGTTATTGAATTTACTATTATTGATTACCAACTGGACTTAACAACACCAGGGAGCCTGCCCTGGGAAGCCAGGTTGCGGAAGCAGATTCGGCAAATTCCGAACTTTCTGATGAATGCCCGAGGCCTCCCGCATATGGGGCATCGGTTGTATGCCCTTACGCTGAATTTCGGCTTCCTTTTTACCTTTTCTCTGAGTGATGTCTTCGCCAATGCTCTCTCCTTGTAACTACCAGGCTTGTTAATTCTTGAAAGGCATCCCCATCAACTTGAGGAGTTCTTTTCCCTCTTCATTACTTTTGGCCGTCGTCACGATGCTGACATTCAAACCTTTAATTTTGTCAATCTTGTCGTATTCGATTTCTGGAAATATCAGCTGCTCTTTAACACCCAGCGAATAATTTCCAGCACCGTCGAAGGCTTTGCCGGAGATGCCCCTGAAGTCCCTGACGCGGGGCAGGGCCACATTAACCAGCTTGTTGAGAAAATCGTACATCCGCTTCTTGCGAAGCGTGACCATGCACCCGATTGGCATGCCCTCACGCAGCTTGAAGGAGGCAATCGACTTTTTTGCCCGCGTGACCACCGGCTGCTGGCCGGAGATCAGTTTGAGTTCCTCGACGGCCGAATCGATTATTTTGATGTTGTGGATTGCCTCGCCCAGCCCCATGTTAATGACAATCTTTTCAATCTTTGGAACCTGCATGGGATTGGTATAGTTGAACTTTTCCTTGAGTTTCGGCACCACTGTCTCATCATAGAAAGTTTTGAGCTGTGACATGTTGTTCCTCCGAGAGCCTCCCGTTTAGCCGGCCCTATGCATCTATAATTTCACTGCATTTTCTGCAGATGCGGACTCTCTTGCCATCGTCCAGGGTTTTGGTTTTCACTCGAACGGGTTCAATGCACTTGTTGCACATCAACATGACATTGGACCAGTGAATCAGTGCTTCGCTCTCAAGGATCCCTCCCTGCCTGTTCTGAGCGCTGGGCTTCGTGTGCCGCTTGACGACATTGATGTTCTCGACGAGGAGACGGTGCTTTTTCCCGTTGACCTTGAGAACCTTTCCGACCTTGCCTTTATCTTTGCCGGCGATGACTTTAACCTTGTCATCTTTTTTTATGTTAATTGCGTCTCTGATCATTTCGTTTTCTCCACGAAGCGGGGACTTGAATTATAGCACCTCGGGTGCAAGTGATACGATTTTCATAAATCGCTTGGCACGAAGCTCCCTGGCAACCGGTCCGAAGATACGGGTGCCCAGAGGTTCACGCTGGTTGTTGATCAACACGGCGGAGTTGTCGTCAAAACGGATGTAAGACCCATCTGGCCTCCGAATCTCCTTTTTGGTCCTGACCACGACAGCCTTAAGCACATCACCCTTTTTAACCTTGGCGTTGGGAATGGCTTCTTTCACCGTGACCACGATGATATCTCCGATGCCCGCATACCGTCTTTTGGATCCCCCCAAAACTTTGATGCAGTAAACCGCACGTGCGCCCGAATTGTCCGCCACCGTCAGTTTTGTTTCGGCCTGAATCATGTTTATCGTCCTTTATCGCTATACGGCTTTTTCGATGATGTCGGTAATGCGCCACCGCTTGAGCTTGCTGATCGGCCGAGATTCCGTAATCAGCACCTTGTCTCCGATGTTGCAGCGATTTTCATTATCGTGAGCGACGAATTTGTTGCGTCGTCTGATGTATTTCTTGTAAAGGGGATGTTTGACCAGCCGTTCAACTTGCACGACGGCGGTTTTTTCCATCTTGTCGCTGACCACGGTACCCACGAGTTGTCTCTTTATTCCACGATTTTTCATGACCGCATCTTAGTCTTTTGTAAGGGTTTATGATTTTTCGTTCAAAATGGTCTTCAACCGGGCCAGGTCCTTTTTGGTTTCCCCAATCTTTTTGGGATTTTCGAGCTGCCCGATTTCATGCTGAAACCGAAGATTGAACAAGGATTCCTTTAAGTCGAGAACCTTATGCTGAATCTCTTCGGCATTGAGGTCTCTGATTTCGGTCGCTTTCATTGGTGCTCGCTCCTCTCCACAAACCGGGTTTTGACGGGAAGCTTGTGGGCAGCGAGGCGAAGCGCCTCCTGAGCCATTTCTCGGCTGACACCGGTCATTTCATAAAGTACTCGCCCGGGCCGTATCACGGCCACCCACCCTTCAGGTGCGCCTTTTCCTTTACCCATACGGACTTCAGCAGGCTTCTTGGTAAACGGTTTGTCCGGGAATATGCGGATCCAGATTTTCCCCCCCCTTTTTACGTGACGGGTCATGGCAATACGTGCCGCCTCGATCTGTTTGGAGGAAATTTTTCCACAATCGGTGGCCTGTAATCCGAATTCTCCGAAACTCAAGTCACTGCCCCGGTAGGCGGCCCCCTTCATTCTTCCCTTTTGACTCTTACGATATTTGACCTTTTTAGGGCTCAGCATTTCGTATCTCCCGCAAGCCTAACCACGAATTTCGGCTTGATCCTTTTTTAGAATTTCGCCATGGAACACAAAGACCTTGATGCCGACGATTCCATAAGTGGTGCGAGCTTCGGTGGTCCCATAGTCGATGTCCGCCCTCAGGGTGTGCAATGGCACCCGTCCTTCACGGTACCATTCGGTGCGGGCCATTTCAGCGCCGCCGAGTCGTCCAGAACAGATGATCTTCACGCCCTGAGCACCGAACCGCATGGCGGAGGAGACCCCGCGCTTCATGGCCCGTCTGAAAGCGACCCGCCGTTCAATCTGCATGGCCACATTTTCTGCAACCAGTTGGGCATCGACTTCTGGTTTTCTGACTTCCTGAATGTCAATCAGGACTTCCTGGCTCACGCGCCCTTCGAGTTCTTTCTTAAGCTTTTCAATCTCCGAGCCTTTTTTTCCGATAACGATACCGGGACGAGCCGTGAAGATTCGAAGTCTGACCCGCCGGGTCGATCGTTCAATTTCTATTTTAGCAACGCCGGCATGATGAAGCTTTTCTTTGATAAACTTACGAATCTGATAGTCCTCAAAGATGTAGTCTGCATATTTCTTGCCGGCAAACCACCGGGATTCCCAGGTTTTTACGATCCCCAGCCTCAGTGAGATAGGGTTGACTTTCTGGCCCAAGCTATTTCCTCCTTACTGTACGGAACCTTCTGCTAACACAACGGTAATGTGCGCGGTTCTTTTTAGTATGCGCGCCCCTCTTCCCCTGGCCCTCGCCTTGAACCTTTTTAGGGACGGTCCCTGATCGACAATCAAATTTCGGACAATCAACTCGTCCACGTCGATGCTCGTGTTCTGATCCGCATTGGCAACGGCGGAACGAACAATTTTTTCGACGATGCCGGCAGATTTTTGCGGCATGAATTTCAGTGCGTTGATGGCTGCCTCGGCCGGTTTTCCCTTGATGGCATCGACCAGCATCCTCACTTTCTGAGGAGAAATTCGCACATATCGTTGTGTAGCTCTGACCTCCATTTAGGGCCTTCCTTTTTTATCTTTTTACCTTGGATTTCCTGTCCGCTGCATGCCCGTAGTAGGTCCGCGTCGGAGAAAATTCGCCTAATTTATGTCCAACCATATTTTCAGTGACGAACACCGGGAGAAATTTCCTGCCGTTGTGCACGGCGAGGGTAATGCCGACCATTTCGGGCAGGATGGTCGAACGCCGTGACCACGTTTTGATTACCTGGTTGCTCCGGGTGCCCTGGGCTGCGGACACTTTTTTGAAAAGCTTCTGATCGATAAAGGGACCTTTTTTTAACGAACGGGGCATGATGTCTCCTGCTGAGTGTCCATTGCAAACTGGACCTCCCGCTGACCGGTGCAGGTTTGTCCAGAATAGGGTTGATAGCTATTTCGTTCGCCGCTTGACGATGTAGCGATCGGTGCGTTTGTTCTTGCGGGTGCGGTAGCCTTTGGTCGGCACGCCCCAGGGAGAACACGGATGCCTGCCTCCGGAAGAACGGCCTTCACCACCGCCCATGGGATGGTCTACCGGGTTCATCGCCACGCCGCGGACCTTGGGCCGACGTCCCTTCCATCGATTTCGCCCCGCCTTTCCAAGGGAGACGTTTTCGTGGGTGATGTTGCCCAGCTGGCCTACCGTGGCCTTGCAGGTGAGCAGCACCATCCGGACTTCACTTGACGGCAATTTTACCAGTGCATAGCGGTCTTCCTTGGCCATCAACTGCGCAAACGTTCCGGCACTGCGAACGATCTGACCACCCTTGCCAAGCCGCAGCTCGATGTTGTGAATGTGTGTACCCAGCGGGATGTTGGCCAGCGGCAGTGCATTGCCCGGCTGGATATCCGCCTCGGGACCCGACATCACCGTGTCACCGACGAATAGCTTGAGCGGCGCGATAATATAGCGTTTTTCACCATCTGCATAGTGCAGCAGGGCGATGCGGGCAGACCGGTTGGGATCATATTCGATCGCGGCCACTTTGGCAGGTATACCTTCCTTGTCACGCTTGAAATCGATGATTCGGTAATACCGTTTGTGTCCGCCGCCCCGCCGTCTACTGGTAATTCGGCCGTTTACGTTCCTGCCGCCTGATCGCTTAAGAATTCTGACCAGGCTTTTTTCAGGGGCGGTCTTGGTCACCTCTTCAAAACCGGCGAAACTCTGAAAACGCCGACCCGGGCTGGTTGGTTTAACTTTTTTAACTGCCATCGTTATACTCCTACCGTCTATACACCTTCGAAGAAATCGATCCGTTCACCAGGCATCAGGGTCACGATGGCCTTTTTCCAGTCCTTGCGTTTCCCCAGAATCCGTCCCCGTCGCTTAATTTTTCCCTTGACATGGACCGTGCGTGTCTTGGCCACGTTAACGCTGAAGATCTTCTCGATGGCCTGGGCAATCTCGACGCGGTTGGCGTGCATATCCACTTCGAAAGAGAGCTGATTATTTTCTTCTTTTTGGATATTTGTTTTTTCGGTGATCACGGGTCGCTTTATAATTTCATACTGATTCATCAGCCCAATCTCCCCTCTATCCCTTCAATAGCCGTCTGAACAAGAATCAGCTTGGGGTATTTAAGGATGTCGTAAACATTCATCCCCTGCATCTGAAGAATCTTGACACCCGGCACATTACGGGAGGAAAGCGCCAGTCGTTCGTTCTTTTCCCCGGTGATGATCAGCGCCTTTTCGGCCTTGAGCGCTTTAATAATTCCGGCAAAAACCTTGGTTTTGACCGCTTCGAGATCAATCTTGTCCACAACGACCAGTTGCTGATCCTGAGCTCTGCAGGTCAGCGCCATCTTCAGCGCCGCCTTTCGGACCTTTTTGAGCACCTTTTGGGTGTAATTCCTTGGATCCGGACCGAAAACCGAGCCGCCGCCCCGAAGGATCGGGGACTTGATGTCTCCCTTTCGCGCCCGTCCCGTTCCTTTTTGCCGGTAGAGCTTGTGGCGACTGCCCTTGACATCGGACCGGTGCTTGACAGATGCCGTTCCTGCCCGTCTGGCAGCCAATTGTGCGACGACGACCTGATGCAGGACGCTCTTTTTGACCGGAACATTGAAAATCGAATCTTTCAGTTCGGTCTGAGAGACGACGTCTCCGGCGATATTTACTACATCAACAACAGCCATAATGTTCCTCGTATACTGCGCACCCGCAACCCAGTCGTTTCAAGAGATGAAACGCATCGTTGTCGGTGGTCTTAAGTCCTGGTGATTATGCGAACCGGACTTTGTTAATCGTTACGATTCCAGAACGGCACCCCGGGAGGGGGCCTTTCAGCAGAATGAGATTCTCTTCCGGGCGGATATCAACGATTTCCAGATTTCTGACCGTATTGGTATCTCCGCCATACTGTCCGGGCATCCGCTTTCCCTTGGTGACCTTTGACGGCCAGGCGCTGCAGCCGATAGATCCGGGCCGGCGATGACAATGCCCGCCATGGGTCTCTCGTCCCCCGCCGAATCCGTGGCGTTTGATTACACCTGAAAATCCGCGCCCTTTGGAGGTGCCGGTCACATTGACCTTTTCACCGATGGCAAAGATCTCGGGCCCGATGGCCTGCCCCACCGCGTAGTCGTCCGGGTTGTCTACCGCCACTTCCTTCAGCGTGGCAAAGCAGGCATCACCGCTCTTTTTGAAGTGCCCCTTGAGCGGCTTGGTGGTCTTTGCCGCTTTCTTGGCGCCGAAACCCAATTGCAGCGCCTTGTATCCGTCTGTCTTGTCACTCTTGACCTGGGTGATCACACAGGGACCCACCTGCAAAACGGTGACCGGGATGTATTTGCCATTGGGCGCAAACAGAGAAGTCATGCCCAGTTTTTTTCCTACCAGTCCTTTACACATCTTTCTTATCCCGTGTTAAAGCCCGCGTTATAATTTGATCTCCACGTCAACGCCAGGAGACAGATCAAGCTTCATGAGTGCGTCTACGGTCTGCTGAGTCGGTTCAAGGATGTCAAGCAGCCGCTTGTGCGTCCGCATCTCGAACTGCTCCCTGGATTTTTTGTCCACGTGTGGAGATCGCAGGACGCAGTACTTATTTATCGTTGTCGGCAAGGGAATCGGGCCCACCACCTTGGCCCCGGTTTTGCGGGCGGTGTCAAATATATCGCTGGCCGACTGGTCCAGAAGCTTATGATCGTAGGCCTTGAGCCGGATCCTGATCTTGGAGTTCATTATCATTGTTTTAAGCTCTCTTATTATTCAATTATCTCGCTGACGACACCGGCACCCACCGTCCGGCCGCCTTCACGAATGGCGAACCGAAGCTCCTTCTCCATGGCGATCGGCGTGATCAGTTCGGCCGTGATCGCTACG
>JAGTUY010000518.1 GCA_018224455.1 Desulfosarcina sp. | reverse complement strand
GAAGCCCTTCTGTCCGGGGCGGTCGTTGCCGCTGCGGTGCCGGTCGGCGGGCTGGGGGCGCTTGACGGGGTGGTGGAAGCGGTGGGGCGCTTCGGCATTGCCGCCGAAGGGGAGTCCATGAGCGTGCTCTTTTTCTCACGCGTCTCCTTTGAAGAGATGCATTATCCGAGAACCATCCGGGTGACCGGCGAGTCGGCCTCGAGCGTCCGGCTGCTATACCTGCTCTTGAGGCAAATCCACGGGGTCAACGGACTTCCGCATATCGTCGCCGATGGCGTGGTTCCCGATGGTGAACTGCTGATCGGTGACCGAGCCCTGGTCAAGGGCCAGACAGCGGGCGGTGCTCAGCCCATATTCATCTCGGACCTCTCGCAAAAATGGTTCGACATCCATCGGCTTCCCTTTGTTTTTGCCCGGTGGGTGGTGAGAAAAGACGCTGGCGAAGCGATCAAGTCGGCCATGTCTGAATGGCTGGACGAATTTAGGGCCCGTGAGCCGTCCCTGGTTGAACAGGCCATATCGCAGGCAGCCGGAACCCTCAACCTTCCGCCGGCAATTATTCGGCGGTACTTCCAGGTGATCCGGCGGTGCCTGGACGAGCGGGACATCCGCGGTCAGCAGCGCTTTTTCCGGCAGTTCGAGGAACTGGGCCGGAGCCCGCTTTTTCAAACTGACGATTGACGGATAATTTCGAGAAAACAAATGACAGGACGATCACTATCGCCAAATTCAAAACCCGGGAAAACATACCGCTACGATCGCGCTCAGGGGCTTGAACTGCTTGCCGATTTGCCGATGGGGCAGCTGATGAATCTGGCGCACCAGGAGCGGGTCCGGCGTTTTCCCGACGGCACGGTTACGTTTGTGGTGGACACCAATCCCAACTACACCAATGTTTGTGTGACCGGCTGTGCCTTTTGCGCCTTCTGCCGAAAAAACCACGATGCAGACGCATATCTGCTCAGCCCGCAGGAGGTCGCGGAGAAAGTGGCAACCGCTGCCGCTAAAGGTGCGACCACGGTGCTGCTCCAGGGCGGGCACAATCCAAAAGTCAGGCTGCAGGACTGGCAGGCCTACATTGCGACCATCAGCAGCGCCTGTCCGCATGTGCACATCCATCCATTCAGCCCGGCGGAGATCGTTTTCATGGCCGGCCGGGAGAATTGCTCCGTTACCGACGTGCTGCAGACCTTGTGGGATGCCGGTATTCGAACCATCCCCGGCGGAGGTGCCGAAATTCTCACCGAATCGGTTCGCCAGATCATCGCCCCGCGTAAAGCCACCACCGACCAGTGGCTGGAAGTCTGCGAAAAGGCCCACCGCATCGGGTTCAAGACCACTGCCACCATGATGTTCGGCCATGTGGAAACCGATGATGACATCATCGATCACCTGCTTCGGCTGCGCCACCTGCAGGATCTAACCCCGGGATTTACCAGTTTTATCCCCTGGTCATTTAAACCGGGCCGGACGCCGCTGACGCAACGGGTGAAACATCCTGCCCACCCGGCCAGATACGTGCGAATCATCGCTGTGGCCCGGCTGGTGCTGGATAATTTTCGCCACATTCAGTCATCCTGGTTTTCGGAAAACATTTCCGCGGGACAGCTGGGGCTTCTGGCAGGGGCTGATGATTTTGGCGGGGTGCTGGTGGAAGAACATGTCCACAAAGAGGCCGGTCACTACAGCCGGGCTAGCGTCGACGATGTCGTCACGATCATCCGCCGGGCCGGTTTTACGCCGGCACGGCGGGACTCCTTCTACCGGATTCAGGAAACCATGGCGCCACCGGTGCCGGTGGGTACCGGATTGTTCATGGCAGATCGGTGAGAAGTGCAGGGGGTTAAACGAATCCCGCCCTCTTTGTAACCCGCAAAACCCATCCATCCCCTAAAACCACTTCCCAAGGATTTTAACGCGCCCCAGGCACTCAGTTTTCATTCCCTGGCGTCCTTTGCCCCGCAAATGCTTTGTCCGCTTCCGCTTCTAACAGGTCGGGACAATCCGCGTAGCGGGGAGAGTAGTGGAACAGGTGATACTGCTTCACCCGGCAGGAACGGGCGAGTTCACCGGCCTGGCGGGCGGTAAGATGACGTTTTCGTCTGGCGATGTCCCGCTGGGCATGCGAAAAAGCCGCCTCGATGAACAGTTGATCCACATTCGCCGCAAGATTACGGATTTTTTTTAAATTCTCGCCGGTTCCGGCGGCGTCGGCCACATATGCCAGGCTTTGGCCCGCTGTGATGCGCGCAATGGCCGACTGCAGCTCTCCCAGGGGAAACCTCAATTCCGAGCCTGGATGGTTGGGCGATGGAATCACCACCGGTGTTTGCGGGTCAGCGCCCCTGTAGAGCATGGCCTTGAAGCGCCGCAGCCATGGGCCCGGAGCCAATTCCAGGCTTTCCAGCCGCCTTTTGATGATGTTGATGTGAAACCGTTCGTGCAGGGCAAACGCTAGGACGGGGATGCCGTGGTCGAGATGAACCGCATTGACCGTGAACGCCGGCTCAGCGAAGGCGATGCCGTCAAAGGGCATTTCCCGGATGGTGCCATCGGCCGTAAACCCGTTACGGCATGCGTAGCTTTTGACGATGGCCCGGTTGGGGTGCAGTTCGATGGCTTGAAGGATGAATCGGTTCTGGTAGTTTTCCACCAGATTCCAACAATAACCGGCCAGCTTCCCCTCCAGGTTTGCCAGAAAACCCTGTGGACCCCACAGGAAAAGGTCTTTGTCCCGGCCGAGGAAAATGCGCAGCAGTCGGTCGAATCCCACAAAATGATCCATGTGCGTATGCGAAATAAAAATGTGCGTGATTTTGAGAATGTCACGGGCGGGCAGGGACGCAATGTCCCCCAGGTCAAAGAGCATGGCGCGGTGCTGATAACGAAAGGGGACGAACAGGGCTGGATCTTCAAAAGGGCTGTTGACCAGTCGGGGCAGGAAACTGGGAACCATGGTTTCGCTCAGGGAAGAAGCTTGGCGACCTGCTTGTGCACGCAGAGGTAAATGTCTGCGTCTGATCCGAAGATGTCCACCACCGATTTGTGGTGGATCAGTTTTTCGATGACGAAGGCGGTCACAAAAAGGCTGACCACGTTGGGCTGCTGGACCAGATTCCTGAAGGGAGCGATCTGGTAGTCCACATCGAATTCATCGGCATGGCATAGCGTGTCCAGGCATTTGAGGATCTGTTCTTCCAGGGCGTTTTTGTTTGTGGTCTCCACCAGGTGTTCTTCGATTAGTTTCATGGCGATGGGATTGGCGAACCGGGTTGGATCATCCCTGACGATATTGATTGCCGTGCGTCTGGCATGCTCTTTCGAAGATTCGATTCTGGAAAGAATACTGGATTCGCGATTGCTGGGTCTGAAAACTTTTGCCATGGATGGTCACCTGTGATTAATGGATGGGTACATGCCGTCTGACTGATTCCTTATAAGAAAGATATCCGGGCCATTGCAAGACAAAAAAGGTACCTGTCGATTAAAAAATCGATGCGAAGGGTTTGCGGCCACAGGCGTTGACCCATTTACCAGCAGGATGAATCGGGCATCAGGATCCCGGGTCGGTTGCCTCGACGATGAGTTGGAGGCTTTTTCTGCCGTTCCAGTAATTCCATTGGGGCCGATAGGCGATTTTCTTGAACCGATCCACCCCCGACGGCACGCCCGCGACGTTGAACTGAATGGCCGGGTGCCTCCCCCCATTCCCGGACCCGTCTTCCAGAACCATCTGGCAGTGGCGATCGCCGACGGTTTTGCTTGCGTGTACCCGCACTCCGGTGTCCATGAAAAGCGGGTACGGATTACCCTGACCGAATGGCTCGAGACGGGCCAGACTGTTCATCAGTTCCGGCGTGATCGTCTCCAGGGGAACGTGGGCATCGATTGACAGTGTTGGTACTGCGCCGAGATCGGCCGTCATTTGACCCACAACCGTTTCCAAACGGCTTCTGAATGCGGTGATATTGGCAGTGGGGAGCGACAGCCCCGCCGCCATGGGATGCCCACCGAATCGATCCAGAAGATCCGCACATCGTTCGAGGACAGCCGACAGGTCAATGCCGTCGATGCTGCGGGCCGATCCCTTGCCCACGCCGTTGCGGGTGCTGATCGTGACGGTTGGCCGATTGAACCGGCGGGCCAGGCGGGAAGCGACAATGCCCAGAATGCCCTCGTGCCAGCGCTCACCATTCAATACCAGCACCGGCTGAGCCATCTGTCCCGGCGATCGGGGCAGGCGTTTCAGGATCGTTTCCAGCAGATCTTGCTCCATGGATTGGCGCCGACGGTTCAGCCGGCAAAGGGCCCTGGCCAGACCGTCTGCTTTTTGTCTGCTGCCGGTGAGCAGCAACTCACAGGCCATACGGGCGTGCACCAGGCGGCCAGCCGCGTTGAGGCGAGGGGCCAGTCTGTATGCGATGGCTTCCGCATCCGTCGGGGTGTCCGGCGATCCGCTCATACCCATCAATGCTGCAATGCCGGGCCGAGCGCCCTGATCGATCTGACGCAGGCCGGCGGTGGTCAGTACCCGGTTCTCACCGATCAGCGGAGCGACATCGGCGATGGTTCCCACCGCCACCAAATCGCACAGGTGTTTCAGGTTGGGTTCTCGGCGGTTTTTCCAGAATCCCGTTTTCCTCAGGTGGGCCCTCAGGGCAATGATCAGGTAAAATGCCACTCCCACGCCAGCCAGGTGAGCAAGATTCGCATGGCATTCCGGCCGAGTGGGGTTGATCACGGCGACGGCAGCACGGGGAATTCCGGCAACCGGATGATGGTCGGTGACAATGGTATGGATGCCGGCCTGCCGGGCTAAAGACACGGCCTCACTGCTGCTTGAGCCGCAGTCCGCGGTAATGATCAGGCTGACGCCGGCCGGAATCGCCCGCTTGTTGATGAAATCGGCGCCCAGACCGTAGCCGTCGGCAATCCGGTGGGGGATGTAGTAGCTGACCCGTGCACCACAGGTCTTTAAAAAGCCGACCAGTGCCGCCGTGGCGGTGATGCCGTCGGCATCGTAATCACCGAATACAAGAATTTTTTCGCCAGCCGCCAGGGCCCGGTGGATACGCAGAACCGCGCCGCCCATACCCGCCAGCTCCATTGGCGGGGTAAGATCGCTTAACGATGGATGAAGAAATCGGGTGGCCTGGACCTTGGATTGAATGCCCCGAATGGCCAGAAGCCTTGCGATAAGCGGGCTGCATTGAACCTGACGGGACAGGCTGCGAACCGTTTCCGGGTCCGGATTGATGGTCTGCCATTGTTTTTCCATAGATGGGGCATATCTTATTGGCCGCATTCAAACAAGCAAGAAACAGCGTGACGCCGCTCACGGCATTTCTACGGCTTTCGGGTTGTCAACGACAACGGTCAGGTGATAGGTGACAGTGGAAACAACCAGACGCGTTTACCGGGTGGACCGCTGCCGGATCGGCTTTGTCCAATTTATTCTTGAGGCCTATGACAATGTGGCCGTTCTGTCCACCCTGGACCCTCGACAGGCCCTGGTACAGGTGGTCATCGCACCGGGATGTGAAAGCATGGTGGACGGAATCATGACCGGCCTCGGCTGCGATGTGGGACCGGTTCCTGTTAACGATACACAAACGGACGACCTTTCAGAAGAACCATTCAGAGGACCGGCCGGTGGAAACGGATAAGTCGCCGTTGAACAGAAGGGATCGATTCTTTTCATGACCTCAAAATTGCTCCATATCAGCACCATCGGCTGCCAGATGAACGTATATGACGCCAATCAGATTGCCGGTGTGCTGGCGCCTTTGGGATATACCGGGACCGATGCGATCGAATCGGCGGACATGGTCATCGTCAACACCTGCACCATCCGTGAAAAAGCCGAGCAAAAGGCCTTCAGTTTTCTTGGGCGCCTGGCCAAAATCAAAATCGCCAACCCGTCCCTGATCGTTGCCGTAGGCGGTTGTGTGGCCCAGCAGGAGGGCGACGCCATTTTAAAACGCATGCCTCATGTGGACCTGGTTTTCGGGACGCATGCGATTTTCCGCCTGCCCGAGATGGTTCGTCGCGTGGAATCTTCCCGGTGCCGCATCGTGGATGTGCAGCTGTCGGACACCATCGACGCAGATGGTCCGGTGGTCGGTCCTGCATCCGACGGCCAGGTGTCGGCATTTGTCACCATCATGCGCGGGTGCGACAACTACTGTACGTATTGTGTGGTGCCGCATGTCCGCGGGCGGGAGGCCAGCCGCCACCCGGAGCGCATCACTGAAGAGATTCGGATGCGCGTGGAACAAGGGGTCCGGGAGGTGACCCTGCTGGGGCAGAATGTCAACAGCTACGGCAATAAGGAGGGGCTTTGCAGCTTTGCCGAATTGCTGGCGCGCGTGGACGATGTCGGCGGGTTAAAACGGATACGGTTTACCACCTCCCATCCCAAAGACCTTTCCGATGATCTGATGCGCACGTTTGGCCGTCTTGGAAAGCTGTGCCACCACATCCACCTGCCGGTGCAATCCGGTGATGATGGCATACTAAAACGCATGAATCGCAAGTATACCCGTGACACCTACCTCGAGAAGATCGCCGGGCTCAGGTCGGCATGCCCCGATATCGCCATTACCTCTGATTTTATCGTGGGGTTTCCCGGTGAAACCGATCGACAATTTCAGGCCACGTTGGATCTGATTGAAACCGTCCGGTACGACGGGCTCTTTGCATTCATGTACTCGGATCGGCCCAGCACCCCGGCGACGGCCTATTCCGGCAAGATTGCCGAATCGGTTAAAAAGGAGCGACTTCAGGCGCTTTTGAATCTTCAGGAAAAAATCACCATGGCGAAGCACCGGGACATGGTTGGCCGCACCCTGCAAATTCTGGTGGAAGGTCCCAGCCGGGGTCTCAAAAAGGATGATACCGACAGTGCGGCCCCCCCCATGCGATGGTCCGGCCGCGCCTCATCCAACCACATCATTCATTTTGACGTTCCCGACGACCTGCTGGCCAAGAAAGAACTGTTGACAGGGACCTTTGCGGATATAATGATAGAGGGAGCACATGCACACTCGCTATGGGGGCGGCTGATTCGCGAACCCGGACACGCCGCGCCGGAAAAAGGAGAGACGACCATTGCTGCATAAGGTAAACATTGCGGGTCTGGCCATGGATCCTGCGTCAAATACGCCCATTATCCTTTTGAAAACCGAAGAGGGGGATAAAACCCTGCCCATTTGGATCGGGTTGCTCGAGGCGACCTCCATCGCGTCGGCCCTTCAGGATATTCAATTTGACCGACCCATGACCCATGATCTGTTTAAGAACCTGACCCAGGTGCTCAATGTCCACATCAACCGGATCGACATTTGCGACCTGAAGGAAAATACGTTCTATGCAGAGATCCACTTTGCTTCGGAAGAGCGGTCCTTTACCATGGATGCCCGGCCCAGTGACGCCATCGCCCTGGCCCTTCGTTTTCGTGCGCCCATCTTCGTGGATGAGCGGGTGATGGAAAAATCGCAGGGCGGCAAGGTGACCGGAGAGGTTTTGGACGACAGCGAAGAGGGGAAGAAGTGGGCCAAATATCTTGATAAACTCTCGCCCGAGGATTTCGGTAAATACAAGGTTTAAAATTTAAAGCATCCATTTTCATAGATGGTGGTCCGGCAACCGTCGGCCAGGTGCGCCACCACCCGCTTTTTTTCGGTGTTGACCAGGTCCCAGTGAAGCGCCGAATCATTGAACCCCAGGCGGGCCTTTTTTTCTTTGGTGAGCGATTGCACATTCCCGCTGTAGGTATCGGCATAGCTGGCACCCAGTGCCACATGACAGTTGCCCCAACGCCCGCCGAAATTTTCGTCGAACAGGGTGTTGGCCATAAAGCGGTCGATCTTTGAAAACCGCTTGTCGGTCAGTGAGAATTCGCCCAGCCTGGACGCGCCACGGTCCATTTTCAGCTGCTTTTGCACGAAATCGCTGCCGGATTGGGCGTCGACGGCAACAGCGGCCCCCTTCTTAAAGGTCAGCTTCACCCCCTTGACCAGGTTCCCGCTGCGGTATGAGGGCTGATCGGCATAATACACCCCGCTGGTCCCCCGCCAATCCGGTGAGACAAACAACTCGAAGCTGGGGATGTTGTGGCCCGAGATGCCGATCCATCGCCGCTGTTCACCTGGGGTGATCTTAAGATCAACCCTGGCGGACTCGATGTGGTAGTATTTCACCGCCATGCTGTTGATCCAGCGTTTAATTGCCGCGGCATTTTTGTACACCGTTTTCCATTGTTTGACCGGATCGCGTCGGTTTAGAAAACAGGCCTTGACGATTTGTTTGGCATAGTCTCCCTCGGCCAGACCGGCGTGGTGGGCCAGTTCAGCCGTCGGCAGCACACACAGGGTCCAACTGAAACGTCCGGCCTGTTCGCGCTCTTCAAGGATATCGCGCAAGAATTTTTTGGAAAGGGTGAACCGGCTGATCTTTTTCGGATCGATAGCGCTTAAATGGGTAATCGACGCCGGGGCGTGGAGGAAAATGGAACCGTTGAGTTTCCGGTAAAGCTCCGCTTCCCCGGGCGGGTCGAAGACCAGCTGCCGGCGGTTGGCCAGACCAAAGAAATTCTTTTCCATCTCAGGGGTCGGGTGAATCCGGCGCACCGGGTTCAAGCCCATTTCGAGGATCCTGCTTTCAAGGATTTCCGCCAGACGAATCGCGTCCAGGGTAAAGCGGAGCAGTACCACATCGCCCTTTTTAAAGGGTTTGCTGCGTGCGGTCGTCAGTCCCCAGAGCAATACGTCGGCGTAGCGTTTCAGTTGCCTGTCGGTGAGCATGTTGTTCCTTGGGGTCAGTGGTTAGGGTTGTCTTTTAAAAAATAACGGTGGTATTCAGGCTCGGTGAGGTGCTTTCGCAACAAGCCTGAAAGCAAATCGAAGATGGCCTGACGATCTTCGTCCGTCAGCCGCGTTCTGAGCAGCGTCATCAATTGGTCATCCGAGAATTTCTGGAGATAATAGGTCACGGCATCCATGTCGGATTCAGGGTTGAGCCCGAATCCAATCAATCCATCGAATTCTTCGATAAAACGGTGTGAGTGATCAGCCATGGTCATCTCCTGCTAATTAGAAGAAAAGATGGATCAACCATAATTGAAATGCCTGGACAGGTCAATACGGACGCCGCCCGCTGTCCGGGACGCTTCAGTTGCCATGACGGCTGCCAGCAGGCCCGGGACATTGGCTCCCGCCCGCGAAAAACAATCGAATTGGGGTTGATGTCCATTGCCCTTTTGGTTTATAGAGAGGTAAATTCATTGGGCATTTCTTGAACCCTCACAATCAGGTCAACGGAAGCTGTGGAGGCACCGCAATGAAGTGGAAAGATACGGGTGACGGTGAAGCTGCAAAACCAGAGAAAGGTGACCCTTATTACGAAGATGACGGCTACGCGTCTTTTAAGGACAAAGGCTTGAAGACGGCTGCCATGCTTTCGGGCAATCCGGTGCGATATCTGTATTGGGGGATCGGTATCGCGGGGGTCATCGGCCTCGTACTGCTGGTGATGCTTCTTTTTTCGAACATCAACGAACCCACCGACCAGGCGTACATCAGCGCGCTGGAACAGAGAATCGAACGATTGGAACAGCGCCTGGAAAAATACGATGGCGTGGATGAGAAGGTCACCCGCATCTGGGAGCAGGCCAAGTCGTTTGAAACGTTTAAAACCCGGTTTGATCGATCGGAAGCCTCCATGTCCCTGAGAATGGACCACCTGGCGATGAGCTTGGACGCCCTGCAAAAGAAAACCGACGACACATCGAAAAAGGTCGGCAATCTTGCAAAGGTGTCTGCACCGCGGGGTGCTCCGGTCAACCCGCCGTCGGTAAAGCAGGCGGCGACGGTGAAGACCCACACGGTGGCTGCCGGTGATACCCTCTTCAGCATCAGCCGGCGGTACAACCTGTCGGTAGAAAAGCTGAGATCGATCAATAAATTGAGTGAAAAGACGGTGATCCATGTGGGCCAAACGCTCACGGTGAGTTCACCGGTCGATTGAACCCAGATCTACCGAATGTCGCTCAGCGATGTTAACCCGATGGAGAAACAAAGCCGCTAATGAATGATTACGTCGCGCGTTTCAGCTAATCTCCCGCCAGCTTCAAAAAAAGCTTCGCCTTTCTGGTTGTGGCCTGGGTATGCCACCCGATCTTTATCTATTCGCTATTCTGGGCCGAAGCAGCGGTGGCGGGTTCGGATAAAGACATCATGAAAATGGCCGTGGTCAGCCTTTGTTTATGTTTTCTGCATGTATTGATTAAAAAATGGGCCAGAGCGCTGGTGGTGGTGGGGAATATCTTTATTGTAATCAATGATTTTTTTTATTTTTTCGTCACGCCCCACAATAAAATTTCAACCCTGCTCTGCGTAACGGTGGTGTTGTGCGTGATCGCTGGCACCTATTGGCTTTTCGTGAAAGATTCACGTGAGTACTTCACCCAGGTCAACCCGAAAATAGAACCGCCGGAAATCCCTGACTCAACCACCGGGCCCAATCGCCCCCGCTGATATCGCTTGCTCGACGAGGTTGATCACATCCGCCCGGTAGATAACAGATACCGTATATTGCCATCTTCGCGTTGGCGTCATCGTGTTCCCCGCTGCCGGGTGAAATCGGCTTGGGTCAGGAGGCCAGTGAGTACGATAGCTTTTAACCGAGCATGTGCTGTAATGGAGGGCTCATGGGAAGACCCAGAAAAGACCGCCTCGTGGCATTCAATCCAGAAATCAGCTTTTTCAAGCCACGGGGCATCCCCATGCTTGACCTTGCCGAGGTGTGCATTACTGTGGATGAGCGAGAAGCGCTAAGGCTTGCCGATCTGGATGGGTTGTCCCACGAAGATTCCGGGCAGTGTATGGGGGTTTCACGGGCGACATTCGGTCGAATTCTCCACAAGGCGCGGCAGACGGTGGCCGATGCGCTGATCAATGGCAAAGCCATCAAAATCGATGGCGGAAACTACAAAATGGTTGAAGAGAAGCGCTGGTTTTCATGCCGGAAATGTCAGCAGCAGTGGGATGTGCCGCTGGGCCTCGGCCGGCCGAAAGAATGCCCAGCGTGCGGGCAGGATGACTTTCACCGTTTTCTGAGCCAGTAGTCGGTCGAACCGGTCTATCGACACCTTCGACGGTGCCGTTTTCCGAAAGCACCCGCCGGGTGCCTTTTGCTGGAGCGGCTCCGGCGGGCTGGCCTGATCTGGAGATAACAAATGGTACAAATTCAAAGCAGCATGGGAAAGGCCGGTCATCAGGCCGATTCTCAGGCCAAAAGAGACGCAAATGTCAAGGGTGCGCTGGGTCGCATCAAACACAAGTTCATTGTCATGAGCGGCAAGGGCGGTGTCGGAAAAACCAGCACCACGGTGAATCTTTCACTGACCCTGGCGAGCATGGGCCGCCAGGTGGGAATCATGGATGTCGATTTGCATGGACCCGATGTCCCCCGCATGCTGGGACTATCCGGAATGCTCGATCTGGGCGCCAACCGGAAACTCAATCCCATGCGTTATTCGAAGCACTTGAGCGCCGTCTCCATCGAGTCGCTGACACCAACCAAAGATGAGGCGATCATATGGCGTGGTCCGGTCAAATACGCTGCTATCCAGCAGTTTATCGGGGAAGTCGAGTGGGGCGACCTTGATTTCCTTCTGATTGACGCCCCACCTGGAACCGGCGATGAGCCGCTGACCGTGGCCCAGACGATTCCCGATGCCAAGGCAATCATTGTTACCACCCCCCAGGAAGTCTCCTTGGCGGACGTCAGAAAATCGATCAACTTCTGTAAGACGGTCAAGATGGAGATCTTCGGGCTTATTGAAAACATGAGCGGGCTTGCCTGTCCCCACTGCCATTCGGCGATCGATCTTTTCGGATCCGGTGGCGGGGAAAAAACCGCTATTGCAACGGGAATTCCTTTTCTTGGAAAAATTCCCTTTGATCCGAAGATGGTGGAATGCGCAGACGCCGGCGTCTCCTATCAGCAGTCGCACAAGGATTCCCCTGTCTCGAAAGCATTCAGGGAAATCGCACAGAAAATGGCCCAGCTATAGACCACCGATCATTTTCTTCGATCATTCATTCCTTCCCGCACCATCCACCCGTTGACTTGGGATGGTGCTGGACGGCCCCCCCTACTGGCCTTCTGACCCTATGGATGGTTGCCCGGGCCTGGCTTGCCGCGGCCGATTCACGGATTGTATAACATCCCTGAATACCATGATATCGCCTCCATCTGGAAGTTGACATTGCCCGGTGTTGATGGTTTAATCCTTGCAACCGACGGCCCGCGATGGCAAGAACCGGTCGATCGTCCCATTTTAATTTTTGGCACGGTCCTTTATATCTTCAAGACAAGGATGATCAGATGAAAGCTGGCATTTTTCGTTTTCTTTCCAGCATGCCTCATTTCTCATTTCTCACCAAGGAAGAACTCGACCTGGTTGTGTCCAAAGCCGAACTGATCCATCTTCCAAAAGGCCGCCCGGTCTCCACGCAGGGAAAGACCCGCATCGAAAATGTGCTGGTGATCATGAGAGGCCAGCTTTCCCTCTATCAGGACGATCGAGGGGAACCGGAATTGAGCGGATATATCAAACAGGGAGAGGTCTTCGGCGGGATTTCCGTGATGCTGAATGCCGGCATATCCCTGCGGACGGCCAAGGTGGACACCGATTTGCGCGCCATCTCCATACCGGACAGCGTAATCATGGAGATATGTAAGAAGAACAAGGCCTTTTATGAGTATTTTCTGGCCAATTTCAGCAATAACATCTTCGATAAATCCTTGGATGCCATTACCTGGGTCGTCCAGGCGCGTCTGTTTTTGTCCGGCATCGATCCCTTTACCTTCCTGCCCGAAGATGAACTCGATCTCGCCGCCCAAGCACTCTCACGCATTACCTACCCGCGGGGGACCGTCGCTTTTGTTCAGGGAAAGACACGTGTTGGATACTTGTACATGCTTCAGAAAGGTGCCGCGGAACGGTATTTTGAAGAAAAAGGCGTCAAGAAAATGCGTGACTTGCTGTCCGAAGGCGATCTCTTCGGCGGTATCTCCATGCTCTTGCATGACGGGCTGTCTGTGCGCACCCTGGAGGTGATCGAAGACGCCACCTTCTGCGTACTGCCCAGCCATGTGTTTTTTGAACTATGTGAGAAATACAGCGTATTCTCCGACTTTTTTTCCGACACCTTCGGGAAACGGATGCTCAGCCGGTCATACGCAGCGATAATGGCCAAAACATTGCAGCCACAAGAGGGCAGCCTTCAGTTTTTCAATCAACCCCTGTCTCAGATCTATTCACGCCATCCGGTTTTCTGCGATGCCGGCGACACCATAAGGGATGCTGCCGGTACCATGATGCGCCAGAAAAGCAGCTACGCGGTCATTCGTTCAAACGATCCGCAACAGGTGGGCATTGTCACCGAAAGGGATTTCGCCCGCAAGGTGATTGCGTGCGGACTTTCCATCGATAAGCCGGTAGGTAGCATCATGTCGGCACCGCTGCGAACGATATCGGACAAAGCGCTGGTTTTCGAGGCCATGATGACCATGATGGAGGAGGATTTTCAGCATCTGGGCATCAGGGATGGAGCCGAAAACATTATTGGCATGCTGTCCAGCAAGGACATCTTAGCCTACCAGGGGCAATCCCCGCTGTTTCTGCTGCGCGAAATTCAGATGGCGACCGACCTGGGTATTATCATCGAAAAGCATCAGCAACTGCCCCGATTGGTTCGCAGCCTTATCCACAGCGGTGCCACGGCCAAAAATGTGACCCGCTTTATCACCACGGTGTCCGACGCGATTTTAAATAAGCTGATGTCCATGACCCTGGATGCGATGGGTCCTCCTCCGGCGCCCTTCGCGTTCATGATTCTGGGCAGCGAAGGCCGGCAGGAGCAAACCCTGAAAACGGATCAGGACAATGCCATCGTTTATCAAGATCCGGAGCCGGCTGTCGCTGAGGCGGTGAAGGCGTATTTTCTAAAATTCGGCGACATCGCCTGCACCCATCTGGATCGGGTCGGCTACGATTTTTGTACCGGCGATGTCATGGCAAAAAATCCACTCTGGTGCCAACCTATTTCCCAATGGAAGCGGTACTTCAGCGATTGGATCCACGCTGCCGAAGCAGAGGACCTCCTGCAGGCCAGCATTTTTTTTGATTTCCGGTGTGGATTCGGTGATGGAACCCTGATTGCCGAACTACGGAAGCATCTTTTCGCCTCCTTGGACGGGTGGTCGGGTTTTTTCCGGCACCTGACCGAAAATGCCCTCAATTTCAAGCCGCCTCTCGGATTTTTTCGCAATTTTGTGGTTGAATCCAAGGGTCGTCATCGCAATGCATTCGACATTAAAAGCGCCATGACCCCCGTGGTTGATTTTGCGCGGGTGTATGCGCTTAAAAACAGGATCGATGAGACCAATACACTGGAACGGCTCGACCAGCTCAGGATCAAGAAAGTCATTTCTCTTCAGGAATATGAAGAATTGGAAAAAGCCTACAGCTTCCTCATGCAGCTGCGTTTTGTGCGGCAGATTACCGCCGTCATGGACGACAATAAAAAGCCGGACAATTACATCACTCCCAAAAAACTGACCCACATCGAACAAACCATGCTCAAGGAGATATTCAAACGAGTGGAGAAATTTCAGTCCAAGATGAATTTCGAGTTTATCGGCATTGCCTGACCGGTAAGGTCGCATGGGTACCGTTCAGCGGATCGGGGATGACATGATGCCAGGAAAGACGATGAGCCGGGATGAATTGGAAACGTGGATTCAAACCCTCGAGGCGGAAATCCGGGACCTATCCCTGTCACTTGCCAAGCGACAGGCCGATTTCGACGCGCTGGCCAAACTGACCCGGCGCATTGCCGATAACGCGCCGGATATGATCTGGGCCAAGGACATGGACAACCGCTACCTGTTCGCCAACCGGGCCCTGTGCGAACGGCTGCTCATGTGTCAACGTCCGGAGGCGGTGGTGGGTAAAAACGACGTTTACTTCGCCGATCTGGAGCGCTCAAACGGCCAGCGCCACACGTTCGGTGAAGTGTGTGAAAATTCTGACGAGATCGTCAAATCCAAGCAGAAGGCCATGCGCTTTGTGGAGGACGGGCTGGTCCGCGGGCAATATCTGGTACTGGACGTCCACAAGGCGCCGCTTTTGGACGAATCAGGGGTGATGATCGGCACCGTCGGCTGCGGCCGGGATGTCACCCGCGAGCGTCAGATCCAGAAAGACTTGAATGAAAGCCGTGCCAGCCAGCAATTGCTCATGGAGACCGCCTTGGATTTTGCCGTCTTCCGGCTTCAGGTGAAACCGATCCGTCCCAGGCGGTTGAAGGTGATTTTTGTCAGTCCGTCGGCAAAAGATATCGCCGGCGTCACCCAGTCGCAGGCGTTGTGCGAGTGGTTCCAAGTTTATCCGGATGACCGCAAGGCACTGCGTTACGCCTATGTCAAGGGGCACACGGATCTCAAATTCAACCATCGATTCAGGATTTATCATCGCGTCCTGGCGCAGTGGCACTGGATGCATGTCATTGCCACCTGCGTCAAGGGGCGGCGATACAGCTACGTCAACGGCATCATGTTCGATATTACCGACCAGATGAAAAGCAAAGCGGCGCTGGCGGCCAAAGGCCGTGAACTGGCGTCTCGATCCGACAACCTTTCGGAAGTGAACACGGCACTGAAAGTGCTTTTGAAAAAACGGGATGAAGACCGCAAGGCCTTGGAGGAGAAAGTTCTCTACAATGTCAAATCCCTGATCCGCCCCTATTTAGACAAGTTGAAAACAAGTCGGCTGAACGCCAGGCAAGAAGCCTATCTCGACATCCTCGAGTCCAACCTTAACGAAATCGTTTCGCCGTTGAGCCGCACGCTTTCCTTCGATTACCTCGGATTCACACCGACTGAGATCAAGGTGGCCAGCATGGTCAAGCAAGGCATAAAGGCCAGGGAGATCGCCCGCATGCTGGACATCTCCACCCGCACGGTCGAAGGCTATCGATACGCCATCCGTGATCGGCTCGGCATCAAAGGCAAGAAAGTGAATCTGCGCACCTATTTGCTCTCCATCCAGTAGTGTCACTTCAGAAAATTGAAGTACCAGGCAATCAGGCTTTCGCCGAAAAACAGGTAGATGGTCGCCCCCATGGCCAGAAAGGGGCCGAAGGGAATGGCCAGCCGCATGCCTTTTCCGGATCGGATCATGGCCAGCAGGCCGGCGATGGTGCCGATGGCCGATGCGGCGAAAAGGGTGAACAGAATACCCTGCCAACCGACCATGGCGCCGATCATGGCCAGCAGCTTGATATCTCCACCACCCATGCCCTCCCTTCCGGTCATGAGCTGGTAAACCCAGGCAACCGTGAAAAGGCTTCCGCCACCCGCTGCGATGCCGATGGCACTGGCGCGCCAGGTGACGCTGGGGACGGCCAGTGCGGCCAGGAAGAAAAGCGGGATCCCGGGCAGTGAAATCGTGTCCGGAATGATCCGGTGGTCCAGATCGATAAAGGTGACCACGATCAGGGTCGCGATGAAAGCGAAAACGATCAGCCCGTGCAGCGTGGGGCCGAAAGAGAGGGCGCACGCCAGGGCGAAGAGCCCGCCCAACAGCTCCACGAAGGGGTAGCGGATGGCGATGGGTGCCTTGCAGTTACGGCATTTCCCCATCAGCAGCAGATAGCTGATGATAGGGATGTTGTCGTAGAAAGGAATCATCGTTTTGCAGCGGGGACAGCTCGAACCCGGATGAACGATGGACAAGGCGGCCGGTACGCGATAGATGCAGACGTTTAAAAAGCTGCCAATGCAGGCGCCGAAGATAAATGCCAGAATGTTCACCGTCAGGGGTGTCGTCATGTCAGCCTGTTTTTGCGTGTTGGCCCGAAGGATCGGCTCGTTCCGGAAGCGGTTTTAATCACGATGCTAACGCTTTTTAAAAGAACCGGCGTACCATTGTCAAAGAAAAATTAAGTGTTATTATAAAGCACAATTTGCAAAACCGCCGTGTTGCAGGGCTGCCAACGAAATTTGGTATTGATATCTCCAGGAGTCGAGATGGGCGAAACGGATAAAGATGATCTGATCAGCATCATCGAGGAGGACGATCCGGAATCGATCATTCCAACGATCCTTCCCATGATGCCGGTGCGGGATGTGGTGATCTTCACGGACATGCTGCTGCCCTTGTTTGTGGGGCGTGAAAAGTCGGTCAACGCCATCGAAGAGTCGATTTCAAAGGACCGTTACCTGTTTGTGGCAACCCAGATCGATCCGGGCATCGAAAACCCCAAGCCTGAAGAGATCTACCAGATCGGAACGGTCAGCCGGATCCTAAGGATGCTCAAGCTGCCGGACGGCCGTGTCAAGGCACTCGTTCAGGGCATCGCCAAAGCCAGAATTGCCAAATATGTGCGCAAACGGTCCCTGTATCGTGTGAAGATCGAGATCATCGAGGAGCCTGATTCCTCCACGGTCGATCTGGAAGCCGAGGCGCTGATGCGCAATGTCAGGGAATATTCCGAGAGAATTCTCACCTTGCGGGGCGAGTACACCAACGAGGTGGGATCCATTCTCACCAGCATCGACGATCCCGGCCGCCTGGCGGACCTGGTGGCCTCGAACCTCCGCTTGAAAATTGACGAAGCCCAGGCCATCATCGAAATCATCGACCCCTTCGAGCGCCTTAAAAAGGTCAACGACCTGCTGTTTCACGAAGTGGAATTGTCTGCCATGCAGGCCAAGATCCAGTCCGAGGTGAAGGACGAAATATCCAAGAGCCAGAAAGACTATTTCCTGCGCGAACAGGTTCGGGCCATTCACAAGGAGCTGGGAGAACTGGACGAGCGAACCCAGGAGATCGACGAGTACAAAAATAAGATCAAGCGCGCGAAAATGAGCCAGGATGCCAAGGCTGAAGCCGATAAACAGCTTCGCCGGCTGGAGCAGATGCACCCCGATTCCGCAGAATCATCGGTGGTTCGAACCTATCTGGACTGGATGGTGGAACTGCCCTGGAGCAAATCCACGACCGACGTTATCGACATTAAAAAGGCCAAATCCGTTCTGGATATGGACCACTATGGCCTCGAACGAATCAAGGACCGCATCCTGGAATACTTGAGCGTTCGCAAGCTCAACCCCCAGACCAAGGGGCCCATTCTCTGTTTCGTGGGCCCTCCGGGTGTGGGAAAAACGTCGCTGGGACGGGCCATCGCCAATGCCATGAAACGAAAGTTCGTGCGCATTTCCCTGGGGGGCATACGCGACGAAGCGGAGATTCGGGGGCATCGGCGCACCTACATCGGGGCACTGCCCGGGCGAATCATCCAGGGCTTGAAGCAGGCCGGTTCAAACAACCCGGTGTTCATGATGGATGAAATCGACAAGCTGGGTGCCGACTTTCGGGGCGACCCCTCTTCGGCGCTTTTGGAAGCACTGGATCCCGAGCAGAATTTTGAATTCAGTGATCACTACCTCAATCTCAGCTTTGATTTGTCCAAAGTGATGTTCATCCTGACCGCCAATATCTCGGATACCATCCCGTCCGCGCTGCTGGACCGCATGGAGGTGATCAACCTGTCCGGCTATACCGAGGACGAGAAGAAAACGATTGCCAAAACGCACCTGATTCCGCGGCAGGTCAAGGAGAACGGCATCAAGCCCCGTCAGATCCGCTTCAGCGATGCAGCCGTCGTCCAGGTCATTAACGAGTACACCTCCGAGGCGGGGTTGAGAAACCTTGAACGCGAGTTGGGGACCCTGTGCCGAAAATTGGCACGACGAATTGCCGAAGGGGCGAAAGGCCCGTTTCAGGTGACGCGTCAGTCCCTGGAAAAATACCTGGGACCGCCCAAGTATTACCCGGAGATGGACAAGGAACACAGCCAGGTGGGACTCTCCACCGGCCTGGCATGGACGCAGGTGGGTGGCGAAGTGCTGTATGTGGAGGCCTCGCTGATCAACGGCAAGGGGGAGATGATTCTCACCGGCCAGTTGGGTGAGATCATGCAGGAGTCGGCCCGGGCGGCACTGAGCTACGCCAGGGCCAATATCGACCTGTTCAAGGTGAAAGATGAGATTTTCGACAGCCGGGATATCCATATCCATGTGCCGGCCGGCGCCATTCCCAAAGATGGCCCCTCAGCAGGCATTGCCATGGCCACGGCCCTGATTTCGGCGTTGACCGAACGGCCCGTCAACAAGGATGTGGCCATGACCGGTGAGATCACCCTGAGAGGGCGTGTGCTGCCCATCGGGGGATTGAAGGAGAAAGCGTTGGGGGCCCTTCGCGCCGGCATCAATACCGTGATCATCCCGGAAAAGAACAAAAGAGACCTCGTGGAGATCCCCAAGAACGTCAAGCGCAAGCTCACGTTCGTTCCCGTCCGCAACATGGACGAGGTCCTGGCGATCGCCCTGGAGCCTGCACCGCCCAAAAAAGCCAAGGCCCCAAAGGCCAAAAAAAAGCCCGCAGGCAAAGTCCGGCCATGAACCTTCTGGCCGTCGACACCTCCACCACCAGTTGCAGCGTGGCCCTGTTTCGTAGCGACCGTTTACTTGCCGAGGAGATTTATACCGCGGGAAAAACCCATTCCCGTCATCTTATGTCGATGATCCATAGGATGCTTGAGAAATGCCGGTGCGAACCTGAGGATATCGGCGGAATAGCCGTCACCCGGGGGCCGGGGACCTTTACCGGACTGCGAATCGGGATCAGCACGGTAAAGGGGCTTGCTGCAGCCACAGGGGCGCCGGTGGTCGGGGTCAGCAGTCTGGCAGCACTGGCCTTTCCGCTGGCCCTTCACGAGCAGCCGGTGGTTGCCATGATCGATGCACGGCGGGGAGAAATTTACTACACCCAGTTCCGCGGGTCTGCCCAACCGGCGACACGGGTGTCGGTTGCCGCGCCGGAAACGGCGGCAGCGGCCCTGCCGGATAGTGCCATCCTGGTAGGCTCCGGCGCCCTTCTATACCGGGAGGTCTTTAACAACCGGTGCCCGCGCATCCGGTTCGCCGATACCACGCAACACATCATCCGGGCCGCATCGGTGGGCATGCTGGGCATGCTGCGGTTCAAGCATCACGATGTCGATCCCATCGATACCCTGATTCCGGAATACGTCCGCAAATCCGACGCCCAAATTCAAATGGCCGGCCGGTGAACCCGTTGGACATCTGGTATGGGGCGATGGATTCGTTTTCCCGTCGGTTTTCGGGTAGCTGTTGACACGGGCGCAGGCATTGGATATAGGTAACCCTTTAATAAAAGGTTGAAAAAGGTTTTTACCGGCACCCATCGGCGCCGGGGAGCACACGATGACCCAATCGAACTGGTCCGATCCGCCCAGTCAGACCGCATTTCCAGTGGCAAAGGCCGGATATTCGTTTATATTCGCGTCCGCTTTTGCCACCGCTGTTTTTGCCTTGCTTGGCGTGGGATGGCTGGCCGTGTTGGGGCTATTCACCACCGGATTCATCTGCTATTTTTTCAGGGACCCGGATCGTCTGGTCCCGACCGGCGAGGGGGTTGTGGTTTCGCCGGCCGACGGCAAGGTCATCAAAGTGGAACCGGTGGACCGGACGCCTTACTTTGAAGGGGCCTGCACACGGATCAGTGTTTTCATGTCCGTCTTTAACGTGCATGTCAACCGGGTTCCCCACGAGGGGACCATCCGGCAGGTGAACTATCACCCGGGAAAATTTTTTTCAGCCAACCTCGACAAGGCGTCGACAGACAACGAACACAACGCCCTGCTGCTGGAGAGTCCGAATGGTAAAAAGGTCGGGTTCGTCCAGATTGCTGGTTTGGTCGCCCGGCGCATCATCTGTGCCGTTCAACCCGGCGATGTGTTGAAACGGGGACATCGATTCGGCATGATCTGTTTTGGTTCCCGGCTGGACGTTTATCTGCCCCCTGAGACGGACATCCGGGTTGGGGTTGGCGATAAAGTTCAGGCTGGCAGCAGCATTCTGGGCCAATGGTAGGGAACTTGGCAGCTTCCAATGAATTAAGATCGCCAAGTGTAATACGCGCTCGTTAAACCGTTGTCGGTTTTAGAATCTGGAACCACTTGATTCCCCAATGGCCTTTGCCGTGGGGATCTGTTTTTCTGCAATAGAGAATCATTGAGGAGTCGCCCATTGGAAAGAATACCCATGACCCGAAAAGGTTACCAGAAGCTGAAAAAAGAGCTGGAACACCTCAAATCCACCGAAAGGCCCTCTGTGATCCGGGCCATTGAAGAGGCACGCGCCCATGGTGATCTCAGTGAAAATGCTGAATATCATGCGGCCAAAGAACGCCAGGGCTTTATCGAAGGCAGGCTCAGTGAGCTGGGATACAAGTTGGGAAACGCGGAAATCATCGACGTGGACAACCTGCCCAAAGATCGAGCGGTGTTCGCCTGTACGGTGATGCTTGAGAATGTGGATACCGGCGAAGAGGTGGAATACCAACTGGTGGGCCCCGAAGAATCCGACATTGAAAAGGGCCGCATTTCGGTCACCTCCCCGCTGGGCAAGGCCATCATCGGCAAAAAGCCCGGCGAGGAGATTGTGCTCAACGCGCCGGCCGGCAAGCGGGTCTACGAACTGGTGGAAATATTGTAAACAGGAGGACTTCCGTGGCACGAATTACTATTGAAGATTGTCTGGAAAAAGTACCGAACCGCTTCAAGCTGGTTCATATGGTTGCCGCACGGGTGCGGCAAATCCGAGAAGGATCCGAATACCTGGTCAGTTCACCGAAAAACGAGGATATTGTCATCGCCCTTAGGGAAGTTGCCGCCGGAAAAGTCATTGAAAAGATCGACGCCGATCAATAGCCGGTCGACCCTGACGTGTCCACCTTGCCCCGGCACAATTCCACATACAAAGCCTTGAACAGCCTGGTTGGAAAGGCCATCCACCGCTACGGCATGATCGAGGACGGCGACCGCATCGCCCTGGGCCTGTCCGGCGGCAAGGACAGCCTGACCCTGTTGTGGACGCTGGCCGAACGGCAAAAGCGGGCGCCGGTGCGCTACGACCTGTTTCCCATCTATGTGGATCCCGGTTTCCCGGGTGGTTTTGCGGACGGGTTGGCCGATGCCTGCCGGCAGCTCGGATTTCACCTGACTGTCGATCGAACGGACCACGGGATTGTTGCCCACGGTGCCAGGAACCGGGAGAACCCCTGTTTTCTCTGTTCCCGGCTGCGGCGCCAGCGGCTGTTCGAAATCGCCGACGGAATGGGGTGCACCAAGCTGGCATTGGGGCACAACAAGGACGACGTCATCGAAACGCTT
>JAGTUY010000517.1 GCA_018224455.1 Desulfosarcina sp. | reverse complement strand
TAGCGCCGCTGCGCCGGCGGTTTCAAAAGCCCTGCGGCCTTGTCCTGAACCAAAATCTGCCACATACGGGCGATCACTGCTGAAAATAAAAATTTGTTTTGAGGAGCAACTGCGCGGCAAGGAGCAAACCATGAAATTTTTGAAACGAATTTTCGGCATTTGTGAAACACCCATGCCTAAAGATCAGCAGGCCTGGTCTGCACAGAAGGGAGTCGTTCGCATCAACCTGTCCCGGATGCCGGAATTGAAGCCCACCGGCAGCGGTGTACGCCTGGAAGGCCAGGGGCTCGACCTTCGGCTGCTGGTCCTGCATGGCGACGATGGACACTACCACGCCATCGCCAACCGCTGCACCCACATGGGCCGGCGCATCGACACCATCGCAGGCAGCAACACCATCGAGTGCTGCAGCGTCTCCAAATCGACCTTCACCTACGACGGCCAGCCGGTCGGCGGTGCGGCGAAAAAACCAGTCAAGACCCATCCGGTAGCCCAGGAGGGCGAGACGCTTACCATCCGACTAACAGAATAACCGGAAACAACAAATTTGGTTTTTGGCTATGGATATTTACGCTTTGTCTTTTGTTCCGCCATAAAAAACCAATTTTGTCTTAAAATTAGGAGGTTGCTATGACTGCATCCCTTTTGTTTGAATCCAGCACCATCAACGGCATGAAGCTGGCCAACCGATTCGTCCGATCCGCCACCTGGGAAGGTATGGCCACCCAAGACGGCCGGGTGACCCCCAGACTGACCGACGCCATGCAGACCCTGGCCACCGGCGGCGTGGGCCTGATCATCTCCGGCCATGCCTATGTGTCCAAGATAGGCCAGGCCAGCCCCTGGCAGCTGGGTATCTACGACGACAGCCTGATCGAGGGCCTGCTTTCCATGACCGATGCCGTCCATTCGGCCGGCGGCAAAATCGTGGCCCAACTGGCCCACGCCGGTCATTTTGCCCTGGAAAAGTCGATCGGCAAGGCACCCGTGGTGGCATCGAATTTCGAGGGACTGGCCCAGACGCCACGGACCGAACTGTCCGTGGCCGACATCCAAGGTCTGAAAACCAAGTATGTCGAGGCCGCTCAAAGAGCCCAGACTGCCGGCTTCGACGGCATCCAGCTGCACAGTGCCCATGGCTACCTCTTCAGCCAGTTTCTATCACCCTGGTTCAACCGGCGAAGTGACGAATACGGCGGTTCCTTAAAAAACCGGGCTCGGATCCACGTGGAGACGATCCGGGCCATTCGGCAGGTCATGGGCCAGGATTTCCCCATGCTGGTGAAGATAAACTGCGAGGATTTCGCTGACGGCGGCCTGACTGTCGCTGAGAGTATTGAAGCTGCCCGGCTGATGGTGGCGGCAGGACTGGATGCCATTGAATTGAGCGGCGGCCTGCTTACCGGCGGAAAGCTATCCCCCAGTCGCCCCAACATCAACAAAGAAAAAAAAGAAGCCTATTTCAAGGATGCGGCCCAGGCCTTTAAGAAGGAACTGGACGTGCCATTGATCCTGGTGGGCGGCATCCGCTCCCCGGACGTGGCCGAACGGCTGCTCGATGCAGGAGCGGCCGACTACTTCTCCATGTCCCGTCCGCTGATCCGCGAACCGGGCCTGATCAAACGCTGGCAATCCGGTGACCGCACGCGGGCACTCTGCCTGTCCGACAACCTGTGCTTTCGGCCCGGCATGACCGGCAAGGGGATCTACTGCGTGACGGAAGAGCGGGAAAGCAGATAACTATCCTTTGGCGGTTAACCGTCATTTGCAGTTTGTTTTTTTAAAACAGCGACATCTGTCCTTTCAAATCCAACCTCATACCGGATTCGTCTTCGAAATCATCCTGGATCCCCTGGATCTCACGGGGCGTGAGGCCGGCCACGCTGGCGGTGATCGTATGATCCTGTGCATCTGCGGCCAGGTTGTTGATGCGGCAACCGTCAGGTAACATCGAGCGCAGCAGCGTTCGGGGGCGTAACGGTAGTCCTTTGCGTTTGGGTATTTCATAGATCACCGTACGGCCGGTGACCCTTTCCATGTGCCACTTCAGGTAAGCATAGCGCTCGTTTTCTGTATCGGATTCGCGGAAGGCAATTCTCACTGTCGTTGCATCGATATGCAGCCTGGCGCCGAAAACTCCGGCCTGATTCAAGAGTCCCCGAGCCGATTTTCGGGCCATTTCAACGGAGCAGGTTCCCTCCAGCGACTCATAGTGCAGCACCGGTTCACCGTCCAGGCCGGCGGTAACCACCTCCGGCGGAAGGCTCATCAAAATCGACTGAACCGCTGCCATGGAAGTCGCTTCCCGCAGGCGCAGGAACGCATCGGGGCAAGAGACCTTAATTCCGGAGACCGACCGGGCCTGGCGGAACGGATCCGAACCATGACTGCGCCAGCGTTTGGGCAGGCCTGCCATCTGGGTGGCCCCGTATTGCAAGGGATGGGCGCTTCGGTCGACGATGTCGATGACGATGCAAGCGTTCTTATCAGGCGCCGTCCTCAGGCCCCGTCCGATGCACTGGGTGTAGACCAACGGCGAGGTGGTGGGCCTGGCCATCAGGATGCATTCAACATTGGGATCATCGAACCCCTCGGTGAGCACACCATAGTTGGTCAGCACCTGGATCCCTCCGTCGGCGAAGCGCTTCAGGATTTCGCCGCGATTTTTACTTTTACCGTCGATCTTTTCTGCGCGGACGCCCAGAGCCGAAAAATCCGCGGCCAGATCCAGGGCATGCTCGACTCCGGCGCAAAAGGCGATGGTCTTTTTCCCCTCGCCCTGCTCCATCCACGCCTTGAGGGTCAACGCCCTGGTGGCGGGTGAGTTCATCACCCGGGAAAGCGCGCCCACCTGGAAATCACCGGCCGACAGCTTGACCCTGTCCAGGTCCAGCTTCCCCCGTATGGTGAAATAGCGCATGGGTACCAGATAGCCCAGGTCCTCCAGATCCGGGCGGGAAATTTCGAATGCGGTACGGCCGAAGACTTCCAGGGCGGACTTGCCGTCCGTCCGTTGAGGGGTGGCCGTCATCCCGAGCAGCAGGGTATTTCGATCCGCTTGGCTGTGAAAGTAATCGATCACCTCCCCCCAGCTCGGCGCCAGGGCTCGGTGGCATTCATCGCAAATGATCAGGGCATACGCCTTGGGATCGAATTTTTCCTTGCGCCGCACCAGCGTTTGGACCGATGCCAAGACGATTGCGCCATTTCCGTGGGCGGTGCGTGCACCCTGCTCAATCTGCACATTAAGCCCCGGCAGAAGTCGCCGAATGGTGCGGGCAGTCTGGTTGAGAATCTCCCGGCGATGGGCCACAAAAAGCACTTTGCCGAACCCTTTCGTGTTTCTCAACGCCTTAATGATGTGGGTTGCGATCACTGTTTTTCCGGCACCGGTGGGAAGATATAGAAGCATGCGTCGCTGGTTCTTCTCTATGTAACGCGAGAGGACGGCGGCCACAGCCTTTTTTTGATAGGGTCGGAGTCGAAATGGCTTACTCATGAGCATGCGATTATCCCAAAACAGCTACAATGTCCCCGGTGGTCAGGCCTTCCTGGGGCCACCGCACACTGTCGGCGTTTTTCAGGTATATCCTTGCCAGGTCCCGGCCGAGCCATTGGCGCGCCCAGGCCGGGTCGTGGTCGTTTTTTTGGGGACGGGCGTAGGGGACCGGTCGGTTTTTCTCCAGCAGGGCCCGGTAGAGGCCTCGCTCCGCGCGCAGCGGGGGCATCTGCTTCTCCTCACGGTACCGGTTGATACGACAGGGAATGGCGATGCCGGTGGGGTCCAGGTCGCCG
The DNA here is from genome assembly GCA_018224455.1 of Desulfosarcina sp. GTDB lineage: Bacteria > Desulfobacterota > Desulfobacteria > Desulfobacterales > Desulfosarcinaceae > Desulfosarcina. The sequence continues at coordinate 15,766 of JAGTUY010000517.1, read as the reverse complement.
AAGTAGCGGATACCTGCGGCGGACACCTGGTTTTCGATCCCGGCAAGGCCGTCGCTGGCACGTTCGGCGGCGCAGGCCGCAAACCCCTGACCATAGACGACGGCGGCGTACCAGTGAAGGGTATCGTTGGCCCGGCAACAGCTCCAGTAGGTGCTGGAATTTTCTACGACCAGCAGGGGTTTTCCCGCGGTCTCATTCGAATCCAGGGAGAAGGGTCGAAAGGGAAGCGGCTCGGGACAGTAAAAACAGTCCAGGTCGTCCAGGGTGATGCGGCCGCCGAACAGGCCACTGCGGATATGGCCGTCCAGGGCTTTTTCGTCGCCGAATATTTTGAGCGCACCTTCCCGGTGGGGTAGCCGCACCGGCTGCGGCGAACGCTGGAGCAGGTATTGATTGACTTGAAGCGCACGTTCCAGCTCGGCCCGGGTACGCAGGGTGTGGGCAAAGGCCACCATGCGCGTGGGCTCCCAGGCCGTACCGTTGCGAAGATCGGCCAGGGTCTGCCGGTGGGCCTGTTCTTTCTCGTCCTCGTCGGCGCGCACGACCGTGACGTATTGGGGCAGACCGGTCCGGCGATTCCAGATGTGGCGGGCCTTGGGCAGGCGCAGGAGCCCTTCTCCTTCCAATACCTTTAGGGTTTCCAGCAGCCGGGCCTGGAATTCAAAATCGGAAAGGTGCCCGGCGGTCCGGCGGCGGACGGTCGCCGCGATCTTCTCCACCGCCACCCGCCGGCGTTGGCCGGCGCCGAGCACGTCCAGGACGGCATCACGCCAAGACGGATGCATTGGTTTTCTCCACGTGCAGTTCGGCGACCTCCAGCAGGTCGTATGCCGTGTGGCCGATCTCGACCTTTTTATCCCCTTTGCGGATGGCCACCCGCAATTCGAACAGGTCCAGGGACTCGCGATCGTTGATACCGGTCAGGTAGACACACTGGATGCCCATGGCCCGGGCCACCTTCAACTGGGCATCGAGGAAATCCGAGCGGTTGCATACGCCGAGCGGGTTGTCCAGCACGAGAAAAGCGGGGATGCGGCCATCGGGATGGCTGTGGCGCTTTTTGCGCATGAAGATTAAAAGGGTGTAGAGCAGCACCGCCGTGGTCAGCGCCTCGCCTCCCGATCCAAGGTCCTTGCCCACCGGTTCGTAGTTACGGCCGGTGTCGTCGCACTTGAGCAGGCGGATGCCGAAGGTCTTTTTCCCCGAGGAGGCTCCCAGCAACTGGTAAAGCAGTTCCCCTCCCAGGCAGTTCCCCTTGCCCGGGTTGACCTCGGGCAGGCGGTCCTGCTGAATCAGCTCGTGAAGCCAATTCTCCACCGAGCGCCTAAAATTCTCGCCGTGGCGGGTGAAATCCAGCCGCGTGCCGGCACGCAGGATGCTCTGGCCGCCATAGACGTAAACATCCTCGGGAAGGCTCTGTTGGGCCGCGGTCTGTAGCTTCTGGTGATACTCCTTGGCACGCGAGAGCAGCATGTCCACCAGGTTGTCCATGATCTGCTGGGAAATCAACAGGTCGCTTTCGATATTCTGGGCGATCTCTTCGCAGCGCTTGATCAGCTCCTCGGCCTGGGAGCCGAGGGATTCTGTGTCGTGGCGTATCAGCTCGTCGATCACCGCCGGCAGGTAGCTGCGGAAGCGTTCCTCCGAAAGATCGGCCCGGAGACGATCGAAGCCGTTGCCCATCCGGCGCCGGGCCGCATCCACGGCCTTGCGTTCCGCCTCCCAGGCGGCAATCCGAGCGTGCACTTGCGTTTTCAAAGTCCGGACCGCTTCGACAGTCTCCTCCACGGTCGACGCATCGAATATATCCGGCCAGTTCGCACGGGGGGAATGCTGGTCCCACACCGGGGGAAAGGCCTGTGTCTCAGCCAGGCCGATCTCGGTCTCCCGACGCCACCGCTCGTGGGCTTTGAGCCTGTCCTCCAGATCCCGGCAGCGTAGATTCAGGCGTTCATGGGTCAGTTCGTGGCGTGCCGCCTCGCGCTGGAGGCGGTGAATCATGCCGTCTAGGTTCTGGTCCACGAGATCCTCCTCGAGCATATCCGCCTGGATGCCCTTGCGGGCGTGCCCGGACAACTCCTCGTCCAGCCGCTTGAGATTCTCCTTTTGGTGGGTGATGCTCGATTGCAGGCCGCCAACCTTGCCCGTACGCACCCTGATGGCGTCGGTGACCACTGCCCGGCGTTCCTCCCGGTCGGCCGCACTCTGAGCGGCCCAGCGGTCGGCATGGGTTTCGTCGTAGGCGTGCTGCCTTTGTAGGGTTTCGAGCCGGGCCTCCCTCTCACCGATGGTTGCCTGAAGCGCCTCCAACTCCCTTTGCAGGGCGTTGATGCCCAATTCGTCGGCTTTGCGGCGCTGGTTTTCGCGGGCATCCTCGAATAGCGTCTTCAAGGTCCTCAGATCCATGGTCAGGGCCGCGTCCCGGTCTTCGTCGGAGAGGGCGGCGTCTTCGGGTTTGGCGACATCGCCGGCGCGTTCGTCCAATCCCTTTAGCAGGATGTGTCGTTCCCGGATATCGCCCTGCAGGCTGGCGTTATCATCGTGAATCCGCCGGAGCGTCTTGCCGTCGGCCTCGATCCGAACCGAGAGCGTTTCCTTCGTGGAGACCATCTCCTCTGCGTCCCGCTTCCAGTTTTCCAGCGACCCGTACTGGCGCAGCCAGGCCGCCACCTGACTGCGGCGCTCGGCCAGGCGGGCCACGTCGGCAGCGAGGGCCTGGATGGTCTGTTCCTGTTCGGCCTTGCGTTCCCTTAAGCTCTCGGAGCGCGCTTCGGCATCGAGGATATCCGCATCCAGGGTCGTCAGGGTCTGGTCCAGCGCCCGCACCCGCTCGACCAGGGCGTTCACTGTGGCCGCATCGGGAAATTTCTCGCGATAGGTGTGCAGATCCTGGCTGTCCGCTTCCATCTCCCGCAGCTCGCCGGTCCGCTCATCGATATCTTTCCCAACGGCGTCAAGCCGATCGCGAAGCTGGGCAAGGGTCTTTTCCAGGTGATGCTTCGAATAGACACCCGGATCATTCGGGCAGATCACCACCTGATCGATGGCCTTCAGTACGTCCGGCGTGCAGGGCGTAGAGACGACCACAGGCCGGTGGAGCCAATCAGGCACGGCCAGGGCCTGCACGGCTTCGATGGCCACTTCATTGGCAGCCATGATGCCGGTGAATCGCCCAGGATCGCTCTCGATGAACCGAGCGGCCTCCTCGGGCGAGGCGTACAGACTCGCCAGGTACTCGGGGAACGCTTTCAACTCGCCGGGCGAGATGCCTTTGGCATGGTAGTGGGCGATCAACTTGCGGGTCTGGTCGTCGGCGGTGAGTGTTTCGATGCCGGTCAGCCGTTCCAGCTTCATAGTAAGATCCAGGCGCCGCCGTGCCCTGTTCTCAAGCCGGTCCCGAATGCGGGCGATGGTGTCGTCGTACCGGGACACCAGTTCGGCGGACGTGGGTTCGAAGGTCGGGGAGCCGGCAACGCGCCGGAGGTGGGGGGACGCAAGAAGTTTTTTCCTTTGCCGGCCCTCGTCATTCCGGCGCTCGTTGGCTTGGCCCCGAAGCATCTCCGCCGCGGAGCGATTTTTCTGGAGCATGCGCCAGCGACTGTCGCCGGCACGCATCTCCCCGTCGAAAGCCGCCCGGCGGCCCCGGGCGGCAGTGATGCGCTCCTCCATGGTCCGGATCTCTTCGTCCAGACGGCCCCGGGCATCCTCGGGCCGCTCCCCCGGCTGCATGGGCAGGACGCCTCGGCTCTCCTCGGCCGCACGGATGCGGGCGCTGTTAGCGAGTACTTTCTCATCGATTGCCTTGCTTTGCGTGACGAGCGTTTCCCCGCGCTCCTCGGCGGCCTTCGCGACGGATTCCAGGTCCAATATCCGTGCTTCCCGTTCCCTGATCTCATCCAGCAGGCGCCGTCGGTCCCCGTCGAGGCGGGCGTGGTATTGAAGTGCCAGGGTGTCGATCCGCTGCATCAACGGTGAAAGCGTCTCGTCCGCCTGGATCAGGGCGTCCCGCTTGATCTCCTCCTCGGCCCGGTTGCGACGGATCTCGGCGACGACATCGGCGGCTTTGAGGGCGTTTTCTTCTTCCTTGAACGCCTGGATCTCCTTTTTAGCCGCTTCGACCGCCAGTTCGGCCTGCGCGATCTCCTGCCGGATCTGGAAGCGCTGAACGGCCGATGCGCTGGCCCGGGCGACTTCCCGTTTGGAAAATGCATCGCGGCGTTGCCCCTCAGCCTCTTCCATGGCGGGGGTGAGGATCTTCAGCTTGCGACCGACCGCGTCGTCCGCCTGCTTCATCAGGTGGGCGGCCTCCCCGAGAACGGCCTTTGAGGACTCGACGGCGACCAGGGCATCACGCCACTTGCGCGCCATGGCATCGAAGTCCGCGATCCGCTCCTTGAGATCCCGTGCGGCATCAAGCTGGGCGATCTTTCGAGGGCGGTCTTCCATTTTTCTCAAGGACTTGCCAATGGTCTCCCGCAGGGTTAGGGCCGCCTCCATATCGGCCACGCATCCGAGGAAGAAATTCAGGAAGTCGGCTTCGGAGCGAAACTTGAATGCGTCCTTGATCCCGCCTTCACTGCGGGCGAAATCGATCTGGCGGTCGATCAACCAGGGATCCAGACCCAGCCGGTCAAGGGAGTCAGTCCACTCCTTCTGGCTGATGGTATGCTGGACACGCGGCGTCGCGAAATCGCGCACGGCCCGCCAGGGCTGTTCCTGCTCCAGAAGGCGGTTCCAGTCCTTCCGCAGCTGGTCGAAAAAATCCGGGGACTGGGCGATGAAAAAAACGCGGTCCACCTTGTCCGCCGCACTGCGGTGGCGGTAAAGGAGCTGGCCGAGGACCAGGTGTGCCTCGGGGGCGGCGTCGAACAGGGTCGGCTGGTCCAGGCTGGCCATATCCAGGAGCACCACGGCGGGGCGGCCCGGGATCAGGTACTGCTCCAGGGTCTTGTCCCCGGAGGATTGAAGGTGCTGAACGAAGCGCCGCTGGTCCGGCGAGAAGACATTGAGGATGAAAGACAACACGGTGGTCTTGCAGGTGCCGTTGGCGGCGAAGAGCACGCCGTGATCGGCGTGGCCACTCTCCCGCATGATCGGTACGAAGGCGTTGCGAAGCAGGTTCTCTCCGGCGATGATGTCGCTGATGAAAAATCTACAGATTCGATACATCGTCCCTCTCTCCCGGTTCGTCCGTCGATTCGGGTTCCTCATAGGCGGCCAGAATGTCTCGGAACGCATGGAAGGAGTAGACGATCCCCTCCCGCATGGATGTCTGGTAAGCCGGCGTTGGGCGGTACTCCACGTCGCCGGAAGTCTCCTCGAAGGCGAGCAGGTAGCCGGTCTCCACGAGGTGTTCCAGCACTCGTTCGACCAGGTCCACCCATGAGTTCCCGGCGCCAGCGCGCAGGCGGTCCGGGTTGTCCTCGTGCAGTTCTCGCAGGCGCCGGGCCACGGTGCGCACCTGGGGGTGCAGGCGGTCTTCTTCTTCGGGCAGGGCGGCTTCGGCATGGGCAAACCGGCGCAGGATGGCGACCACGTCCTCCATGGTAATGGCGCCCAGGTCCTCCACAGGCATGTCCAGGTCCGCCTCGGTGGGGAAGAAAGCCGTAGCGATGGCACAGTGCACCGGCAGCACATCCGCAGCCTTGAGGTCGCTGCGGGCCAGCAGCCGGCCGTAGTCGGTCAGGGTGGCGGCAAAAAAACCATCGGCGTTGCGCGCCGCCAGGCGCAGCCCCCCCTCATCCAGGGCCAGCAGCCGCAACTCCATGGCCCGCAGGGCTGCATCCACCGCTGAGCGGAAGGCTTCCTCGGCCTGGAATCGCTGCACCAGTTCGGTCATCTCGGCGCTGTTTTGGATGACAATGCGTTTCTTGCCGCCGCTGTAGGCCAGGCTCAGGTAGATGAGTCGGCCGGCTTCGTAAATCGTCTCGGCATTCATGGGGAAACCTCTGGCGCACGGATGGCACTCCGATGGATCAACCGGAGTTCGTGCCCCCGGTAGCGGTGGCCGGCAGATAGATTGACGATCACCCGCTGGTCGGGATCGGGCACCACTACCTGGATCCGATGCCTGGCGGCCAGGCGACGCTCCACCGTGCACTGGAAAACGGCCATGGCCACGGCCACGGGCAACAACCCGCCGCCCTCCAATCCGGCTGAGCGGTGCGACGCCGTTTCAAGCAACCGGCTGAGCAGGACTTCGCCTTCGGATCGCACGTTGTCGTGCAACAGTTCAAAGGCGTCAACCATCTGCCGTTCGCTGAGTCCGGGCACGAAGCGCTGGATCGGGGTACCGTCGATTTCGTGAACCGGCTGGCTTCGGTCACCGGGCACATTCTGGCGCTCCAGTGCCCGGTCGCACGCCTCGATCACCGACGCCGGATCGAACAGGGTCCGCTGGGCCGGCGGGTCGATGCGGGCGATGAATTCCGTGCCCACCCGCGCCGCGTCTTCTTCACCCAGCCGGCACAGGCGACGCATCACCTCTTCCATGGGCGGAAACGCCCCCAGGCTGCGGCGCCGGAAGAGCTTGAAACTGTGGTAGTGGTAGTCATCGGGAAGTTGCTGCAATTCTGCCGTAAGATTCATCAACTGGTTGTTGAGACGCTCGAGCATATCGGCCAACCGGTGAAGTTTGGCCTCGTGCCGGTCGTTTGTGGAAGCGGTCAGGCTTTCAACGACCATATTGTGCAGCCGCCGCCCTTCTTTCTGGATGGTCGTTGCCTGGTTGACGCCCTCTTCCGCCAGGGCCCGCACCTGGGCGAAGGCCACGGCGTGGATGTTGCGCCGGATCTGGCGGCGGGTGTTGCGAACCTCCAGGGCCTTTCGGGCGCACTGTTTGCGGTTTCCGTCGGCAACGGAAATGGCGTCGTCCACGTTGCCCCGCTCGATCAGGAGCTTGATCCGAAGATTGCCGATTGCCGTGGCGTCCAGGGCACCGGTCTCGTGGAGCCCGAAATAGGCGGTATATCCTTCGTCGGTGAGATTGAACAGCGCCTCGCGGCCCTCTCCGGTGTAGACCGTCTTGATCAGCCAGAACCGGCGCTGCCGGTATCGGCCGCCGGTGCCGTCGAACCAGGTGTATTGAAACGGCAGGTAGCGGTTGGCCCGGTTGACGAGGTGATCGAACACCTTATTGAGTACATCGGTCAGCCCCTCAGTGGTTGCCTCGATTCCACAGGCCGCCGCCTGCTTATGGACCAGGGGAAAGATCTTGTCCAGGATGTCGGCACGCGTGGCGCCGGATTGGTACTCGGTCAGCTCCGCGATAACATCCAGGATGGCAAAGGAAATCCACAACAGGTCTACCCCATCCCAGATGGCGCTGGTGTCATCGGTTTCACCCTGCCGGACCCGACGGGCCTCCAACTCGAAGATGGGGCGCATGATGGAGGCGGAGTAAACCGCCCGGTTCACGTCCGATTGGAAACCGGGATCCGACGCGGTGATCGACGCGGAAGACGGCGCCCCGGCCGGCGGCTCTGCGTCGGAGGGATCGGTTCTCTGCTGTTGTTTGACGAAATCGATAAGATCGAGTTGGATCGGCATCTGTGTCTTCAGACATTCGTTGCGCTCTTTTTTAATGAGCGCCTGCGAATATTACGCATTGGTATAGCCCAATTCTGATTGGTTTTCAATCAGGATAGGGAATCGTCAATCATCGATGCCGGCCAGGCAAATATACTTCATCTCCAGATATTCATCTATCCCGTATCGCGATCCCTCCCGGCCGATGCCCGACTGTTTCACCCCGCCGAACGGGGCCACTTCGGTGGAGATCAATCCCGTATTGACGCCCACCATACCGAATTCCAGGGATTCGGAAACACGGACGATCCGGCCCACGTCCCGGGCGTAAAAGTATGCCGCCAGGCCGTAGGGCGTGTCGTTGGCCATGCGGATGGCCTCCGATTCCGATGAAAAACGGATCAGCGGTGCCACCGGGCCGAAGGTTTCGTCGGTGGCCACCGTCATGTCGGCAGCCACGGCTCCCAGCACGGTGGGCTGGAAAAAGGTGCCGCCCAGGGCATGCGGCTTTCCCCCGACCAGCAGTTTGGCGCCCTTGGAAATGGCGTCGTCGATGTGGTGGGACACTTTGGCCAGGGCCGCCGCGTCGATGAGCGGCCCCTGCTGTACGTCAGGATCCAGCCCGCTGCCCACCTTGAGTGTTTCCACCGCCGCCACCAGTTTTTGCGAGAATTCATCATAGACGGGTGCCTGAACGAAAAGCCGGTTGGCGCACACGCACGTCTGCCCGGAATTGCGGTACTTGGAAATCATGGCCCCCTTCACGGCCTGATCCACATCCGCATCGTCGAAAACAATAAACGGGGCATTGCCGCCCAGTTCCAGGGAAACCTTCTTGACCGAGCCCGCGCACTGGGCCATGAGCGTTCTTCCCACCTCGGTGGAACCGGTGAAGCTGAGTTTTCTCACCAGGGGGTTGGCTGTGATTTCGCCGCCGATCTCGCTGGCTGACCCGGTGATCACATTGAAAACCCCGGCAGGAACTCCCGCCCGGTGGGACAAATCGGCCAGGGCCAGAGCCGTAAGCGGCGTCTGGCTGGCCGGCTTGACCACGATGGTACAGCCGGCGGCCAGGGCCGGCGCAGCCTTGCGGGTAATCATGGCCGCCGGAAAATTCCAGGGCGTGATGGCCGCGCACACCCCCACAGGCTGACGGATTACGATGATGCGCTGGTCGGAGCCGGCCGCAGGAATCGTGTCGCCGTATACCCGTTTAGCCTCCTCGGCGAACCACTGGACAAAGGAAGCGGCGTAGGCGATCTCCCCTTTGGCTTCGGCCAGGGGTTTGCCCTGCTCGCTGGTGAGAATCACCGCCAGGTCCTCCTGGTGTTCCATCATCAGAAGATACCAGCGCTGGAGCATCTCTGCACGTTCTTTGGCTGTTCGACGGCGCCAGGCCGGCAATGCCGCATCGGCCGCGTCGATGGCCTCGCGGACTTCCGCCTCGGAAACGGAAGGCACACTGCCCAGCGTGCTGCCATCGGCAGGATTGGTTACCGCGATGGTCTTACCGGATCGTGCAGCAGCCCATTGCCCGTCAATCCAGGCTTGTTGGCGGAGCAGATCTTTATCGTTGAGTGTCATCATGGTGGTATTTTCTCCTTATTTTAAAAAAAAACCCTTCTTCTCCAGAAAAGCCTTCATATGGGGTCGGATCACCCGGCCCATGAGCTCGGCCATCTGATGAGTCCAGGTCTCGTCCTTCAGGTTGCTGCTGCGGTTCAGGAAGTAGTGGTTGGTGGTCCGATCATAGGCCGCGAGCATGTCGGTGTCATGCTGTCGCGGATAACGGTCCGTAAACAGCACGGCATCGACCGGCAGCCGAGGTTTGGGGGGCGGATCATGGGCCGGCCAGCCCAGACACATACCAAACACCGGATAGGCCTGGTCGGGGATCTCCAGCAGGTCGCAAACCGTCTGGGGATCGTTGCGGATGCCACCGATGTAGACGCCTCCCATACCCATCGATTCGGCGGCAATCAGTACATTCTGGGCCAGCAGCGCCGCGTCGACGGTAGCAGTGACAAACTGCTCGGCCCAGCCCTTTTCCATGACCGTTGACTGCATGCCGCAGGCGGCTTCCAGCCGGTTGAGATCGGCGCAGAAAACCAGGAAAACCGGCGCCCGGGCCACCCAGACCTGGGGTCCTGCCAGCTCGGCGATGGCCTGCCGCTTGATCATATCCCGCACCCGGAGGACCGTGTATGCCTGGACAAAATGAGACGTGGCCGCACACTGGGCTGCTGCGATGATTGCGGTCAGGGTTTGATCGTCCACCTGCCGGTTTGTAAATTTGCGGATCGATCGGTGGGATTTGAGCAGGTCGATGGTCGGGTTCATGGGCTATTCGCTTTCCGCTGCCGGCGCCGTGCCGACGGATATGGGTTCCGCCGGGGCCTTTGGGTCGCCCTTCAAGCGCTCCGCCGCCGTGCCGTCCACACTGCGCAGATGCAGGTCCCGTTGGGGAAAGGGGATCTCCACGCCTTCGACCCGGAACCGCCGGTCAATTTCACGTATGAGGGCGCTCTGGATGATGCGCCGGTCGTTAAAATCGGCAATCCACACCCGCAGTTGGAAATCCAGCGAGCTGTCGCCGAAGTTCAGGAAGAGTACCATCGGCTGCGGGTCTTTGAGCACCTGAGTACTTTCCGTTGCCACGGCCATGAGCACCCGCATCACCGTCTCAACGTCGGAGCCGTAGGCCACACCCACCGGTATGGTCAGCCGCATGCCGCGGTCACCAAGTGTCCAGTTGGTCACCGAACTGGCGATCAGGTCGCCGTTGGGCACTACGATCTCCGCCCGATCAAAAGTCTGAATGGTGGTGGCACGCAAGCCCAAATTCAATACCCGTCCTTGCTGACCATCGCTGAGCTGGATCACGTCTCCCACCTTGATGGGCCGCTCGAACAACAGGATCAGTCCGGAAACGAAATTGTTGACGATGGCCTGCATGCCGAAGCCGATGCCCACGCCCAGCGCACCGCCGATGATGGTGACGTTCTTCAGCTCAAATCCCAGGGCTGACAGGGCAACAAGAAAACCCACAAGCACCAGACCATAGTGGACCAGACGAACGATGGAGAGCCGGGCACCGGTATCCATTTGACGACTGCTCAACACTTTTTCCATGAGCAGCGCCTGAAGACCCCACGAAAGAGCGAAAGCACCGTAGAGGATCAGGCCGGCGGTCACCACCAAACCAAGGGTAATTCGCTGCTCGCCGATGGATATACCGAAGGAGAAAAATGCCTGCAGCGCCTCCACTGGAATGGCGTACAGCTTCCAGGCCACCAGCAGGTTGGCGGCCACGAATACGGTGATCAGGATACCGGCGAAAAAAAGCACCCGCCGCAGGATCGCATCGGCATTCTGCCGAATGAATGACAGCTTGCCCATGGGCAGGGACTCGACGCCCAATTCGAGGGCCACGCGGACCAAACGGAGCATGGCCCACCCCATGAGCAAAAGAATCGACGTGCGGATGGCACCATCCATGATCTGGACCGCAAACGCACCAAAGCCGGTGATGTTCGCCACGGCGATGACCACAAACAACAGGACGATCGACCGAAGCAGCCAGACCCGGATCGGCGCCTCACCGTCGGTCGTTCCTCGGCGGGACCGCCAGCCGAAATAGACGATGCCGGCCACTGACCAGACCAAGAGGAACAGGCGCATGGGCGCGAGGGGCACTCCCGCGATCAACAGCGCCTGGAACCCGATCATCACCAGGATCAGGATGTAGATGGCCCGCTTGATCCATGGCTCCTTGACAAAGGCCGACACAAGCCGTGCGGTGACCGCACCGGCAACGGTCTGGATCAGCACCCGCCACACGGTCGGTTGTGATCCGTAGAGAAAGGAGAGGGTGAAGATGGCCACGAACAGCGACAGGGATACCGGCCGCCTACCCAGGAACCGTCTGTCGGCGTTGTCCAGCAGGCGCGGCCGGTATCGGCGAACCACTGTAAACATGAGGATGAAGACCAACACCTGAAGGACGATCACCCAACTCTTTTCCGCGAAAAAATCTGGATCCGGCGGGGCAATGGACTTGACCAGCCGGGCGGGTTCATTGGCCAGTTCGATCAGCTGTTGCAGGTAGGCGATTGAAAACAGGGTCGGCATGTCGCCACGCAGGGTGCCGCCACGCTGCTGGGCCATCTTGGCGTCGATCTGGTCGGTGAGGCTGTGAAATTTGGCGTCGATATCACCGGCCACCTGCTGAACGGTCAACATCGGCTCCAATTTTCCGGCAAGGATCTCCAGGGCCTCGTCGATATTGGCGGTTGCCCGTACGAAGGCATCGGCCACGCTCGTTAAAGCCATGTCCGCCCCCAGTTTGGATCGCCAGCCCTCCCAGCGGCTCTTTTCCACCAGCCAGTTGCGGCGGCGCGATTCCACCTCCCGAATAACCTCGGTGAGGGACTCCGACAGCCGATTGACGACATCGGTTTCGCTGCGGACCTCTCCTTTAAGCGCCGCCAGTTGCTGATAACTCTGCAGGTCTTCATCTTTAATCGCACTCAACCGGTTGATGAACCGGTCGGCTTCCGAGCCGGCTTGTTTGAGCCGCTGGTCCATCTTATGCAGATTGCCGGCGGCCTCGGGCCGGCTTTTCAGCACTGAGAGGCGCTGGGTCAAGGCACCGGCCTGGTAGACCACGTCGGCCAGGCTAGGAACCGATGAGGGGATTTCGACACTTTTGGTCGGCATCGGTGTCTCTTCGCCCAATACCGGAATGACGGTGCTGGAGGCATTCAAACCGATAGCCGCACAGACATATAAGACGCGGACGGTCGCAATAGAGAGCGTTCTCATGGTTCAGCGTTCCTGATCGCTTTTCAAAATAGTCGGTTTTTTATGAACATGCAAAGGATCAACGCTTGCAATTGGGCCGGAGTTTATACCAATCAGACAGGACGAATCAATGCCGGAAAACAGAATGATTCGTCCTGTCTCAGAATTGAGCCAGGATTTTTTGAACTGCATCGATGCTGCCTGCGGACAGCAGTGCACGAGCGTGATCCCTGCAAAGGCCGACTTCCAGGCCGGCGATGCACTGATGCACGGCGGGCATGAACTGGGGGTCGATGCTCAGTCGTCGGAGGCCGATACCCAGAAGAAATGGAATCATGGCCTCGTCGTGGCCCATCTCCCCGCAGACGCTAATCGGTTTGCCATGGTCGACGGCGACCCTGACCACCCGCTCCAACGCCCGAAGCACCGAGGGGTGTTCGGGGCGGTAGTAGTCGGCTACCCGTTTGTTGCCGCGGTCCACGCCCAGCATGTATTGCACAAAGTCATTGGTGCCGATGGCAAAAAAATCGGCCTCTGCGGCAAACTCCGCCATGGTTTCCACCACCGAAGGCAACTCGATCATCATGCCGATGGCCGGGTGATCGTTATGGTCCAGCCCATCCGCCTTGAGCCGGTCCTGGCAGTCGCGTACCACCTGGCGGGCCAGTAATAAATCGTCCACCGAGGAAATCAGGGGAAACATGATCCCCACCGCATCGCTTCCGGCGGCGGCGCGCAGGATGGCCCGAACCTGCTGCTCGAAAATATCCCGATATGCCAGGGTGAAACGAATTGACCGCAGGCCCAGCTCCGGATTCGGCTCATTGTCGGAGTCCGTATAGGCCAGTGTTTTTTCGCCGCCGATGTCCAGCGTTCGAAACACCACCGGCTTATCCCCCATGGCCGCCACCACCTGGCGGTAAACCAGGTATTGTTCGGTTTCCGAGGGAAACGACGGCCGGATGAGAAAGGGGAATTCGGTGCGGTAAAGGCCGATGCCCACCGCCCCCATCTCCCGGGCTAGGCGCAGTTCACCCAGTAGGTTAATGTTGGCCAGCAGATCGACCCGGGTGCCGTCCCTGGTGCGGGCGGTGCCCGCCCGATTCAGGGTCTGATGCGCCGTCACCTGCCGGCGGGCCTGATTGCGGGCATCGAAACGGGCAATGATGTCTGCCGATGGATCCACGTAAACATTGCCCACCTCGCCGTCCACCAATACCGGCGTCACCTCGGGCAGATGCATCAATTCCGGGCACTGGACCACCACCATGGGAATTTTCAGCGAGCGGGCGATGATGGCCACATGGGAGGTGACCCCGCCGTTGGCCAGCACGATGCCCGCCACCGATTCGGCGGCCAGCTTAAGCAGTTCCGATGGGTAGAGCGCCTGGGCGATGACCACCCTGTTGCTGGTGTCCCCGTTGCCATCCGGCGATGATGGCGCCAGATTGTTCAGCAGCCGGCCGGCCAGGTCTTCGATGTCGCTGACCTTTTCACGGATGTAGGGATGGGGGCTGTCGGCAAACAGGTTCAGGTAATAGCGGGCCACCTGGCGCACCGCCCGGCTCGCCGGATCCCCCTTTTCGATCTGTTCGGCCATCCGGTCGACGAATTTGGGATCCTTGAGCATCATGAAATGGGTGGCGAAAATCAAGGCTGCGCTCTCCGGCAACCGTTCGGCACATCGCTGCTGAAGCACGTCCAATTGCTCACCGGTTTTTTTCACCGCTCGCCGAAAATCAGCCATCGTTCCACTGTCGGCCACAGCCGGTTCGGCCACCAGGCTGCCATGGCTTTTGCCCCAGACGGTCGCCCGGGCAAAAGCGACACCGCCGGAGGCAGACTGCCCCTTGATGAATCCCAGGTTGCCCACCGGCCGCTCGGGAAGGCGGCACATGCGCTGCAGATCCATCAGCAGTCGGGCATTCTCCAGAACTGCGGCCAGTTGGGCACCGGTGGCTTTCAGAGCCAGAACATCGCTGGTCTCGAAATAGTCCGATTCGGTGTGTTGGACCACCAGCACACCAATCTTGACCACGCCCTTTTGGATGGGAACAGCCAGAAAGGATTCGTATGGCAGCTCATCGGTTTCCGGAAAAAAGCGAAAATGCGGGTTGTTGCTGGCGTGCCCCTCACATATCGCCTGGCGGGACGCCATCACTGTGCCCACCAAGCCCTGCCCGTCGCCCATGCGCACCCGGTCCACCGCATCCGGATTCAATCCAACGGTGGCCTTGAGCACCAGTTCGTCGGCCGTCTCGTCGTAAAGATAAATGGAACAGACCGGCGTTCCCAAGTGCCCGGAAACCAGTGCCACGGTGCGCTGGAGGAAATTTTCGATGTTTGCACTGCCGGTGACCAGCGCGGACAGATCGCTCAGGTCACAAAGCATGTTCAGCAGGTCTTGCCGTTTCCCGCTCATGGGCATCTTGGGCCTCTCATATTCTGGTGGGGTATGGTTTGAGTGGCAACATAATGCATCTCCTGTACCGGGTCCAGTATCAGGTATGAATCCGGTTAGAATTGAAACAGACATCGAAGATTACGACAAAAATGGGCTTCGGTATCGCAATTTATTAGCTTTTTGTAGCATATTGCCACTTTGGGTGAGCCGATCAACCCGCATACGCGCCAGGCCTATCAAGATCCTTGCCAAGCACTCCGCGCATGGACATAATTGGTATATGCATTGCAGAAATGGTCCCGGGTATTTTTGCCCTTTGGAGATGAGAGATGACCACAGGAGCCGGAATATTGAATGATCCACCGTATAAAAGCCTTTACCGCTCATCATTCGAGCATGACGCCTGCGGTGTGGGCATGATCTGCGACCTGAGCAACCGTAAAAGCCACGCAATGATCCAGGACGCCCTGAAGATCCTGGAGAACCTCACCCACCGGGGCGCCTGCGGCTGCGACGAAACCACCGGCGACGGCGCCGGAATCCTCATCCAGAAACCCCACCTCTTTTTGCAGCAGGCGGCCCGGGAGGCGACCATTCACCTCCCAGCCGAAATGGATTATGCCGCCGGCCTGGTGTTTCTGCCGTCGGACAAGGGTCTGCGCAAGGCAGCCCGAGCAGCGCTGTCGGCTGCTGCTGAACAGAGGGGGCTGGACTTTTTAGGATGGCAACGCGTGCTTGTAAATCCGGATGCGGCCGGCGACCTGGCTCAACGGGTGATGCCGGTGATCCAAATGGCTTTCGTGGGCAGGGGTAACACCGGCGGGGATACCTTAGCCTTCGAACGCAGGCTTTATCTCACGCGCAAAGCCGCTGAAAACCGGGTCCGCAGGTTGTTCGATCCGGGAGAGTCCCTGTTTCACATCGCCAGCCTCTCTTCGCGAACACTGGTGTACAAGGGCATGCTGCTGGCGGACCAGATGACTGCATTTTACCCAGACCTCTGCGACCCGGCCATGGCCAGCGCCCTGGCCC
>JAGTUY010000516.1 GCA_018224455.1 Desulfosarcina sp. | reverse complement strand
CACCTTGCGCGGGGTGATGTGGTGATGCTCCTTACGGTACATCTCGAAGGCGCTGGCGGATTTGAGCACCGCCGTCCACTGGATGTTGTCGATGGGGGTGTTGACCAGGTCCGCCTGGGGCAGCAGCATGAAGTATTTGACGTCCAGGATTCGGGACGTCTTGTCCGCCCGCTCCATCATCATGCCGATACGGGCCAAGTTCCAGGCTTCGCCATGGCTCATGGTCGAGTCCATCAGGCCGGTGAACAGGTGGCTGCGCATCTGGATGATCTTGAAGAAGCGGTGGGGGTCCTCCAGGGCCATAGGCAGGCTCCCATTGCCGGCCAGTTCCAGGTAGAAATTATTCAAATGCTCCCACATTTCCGAGCTGATGATTTCCCGAATGGAGCGGCCGTTTTCCCGCGCCGCCGCCAGGCAGGAAAGGATGGAATTGGGATAATCCCGGTCAAAGGTCAGAAAGCGGATCACCGCCTCCTGTTCGTGGGCACATTCCGGGCATTTTTTTTCGAATAGCGCCTGGTCGCCGGTGATCATGATCAGCGGCTCCCAGTGCTTGCCTTTTTCCGAGGGCATGTCCAGCAGCAGGTTGAGGTTGACACTGATGAAACGGGCCACATTTTCGGCCCGTTCGATATATCGGCACATCCAGTAGATCGCGTTGGCTACGCGGCTAAGCATCGAGATTCCTCCTCCAGCACCCAGGTGTCCTTGCTGCCTCCCCCCTGGGACGAGTTGACCACCAGGGAACCCTTGGTCAGCGCCACCCGGGTCAGACCGCCGGGCTGCACGTAAATCTCCTCGCCAAAGAGCACGTAAGGCCGCAGGTCAACGTGGCGTCCTTCGATGCGGTCGCCTATGATCGTGGGCACGCGGGAGAGCGAAATGGTCGGCTGGGCCATGTAGTTGCGCGGTTCGGCGGTGATCTTCTCGGCAAAAGCCGCCCGCTCCGATTGGGTGGCATGGGGGCCCACCAGCATGCCGTATCCGCCGGATTCGTTGGCGGCCTTGACCACCAGTCGATCCAGGTGCGCCAGCACATAGGCCCGGTCCTGGTCCTCCCGGCAGATGTAGGTGGGCACGTTGGGCAGGATCGCCTCTTCGCCGGTGTAGTATTGTATGATCTTGGGTACATAGGCGTAGATCACCTTGTCGTCGGCGATGCCCGTACCCGGTGCGTTGGCCATGGCGATGCGTCCCGCCTTGTAGACGCCGATCAACCCCTTGACCCCCAGCATGGAGTCGGGACGGAACACCGCCGGGTCGATAAAATCGTCGTCGATTCGCCGGTAGAGCACATCCACGCGTTTGAGCCCTTTGGTGGTGAGCATGTGGACGAATCCGTCGGACACCACCAGGTCCTGGCCTTCCACCAGTTCCACGCCCATCTGCTGGGAGAGGAACGAGTGCTCAAAGTAAGCGCTGTTGTAAATGCCGGGCGTCAGCACACCGATGGTGGGGGTTTGGACGTGATCCGGGGCCAGATACTCCAGCACTTTAAGCAGATGGGAGGGGTAATCGTCGACCGGCCGCACCCGGGATGCCTCGAACACCTGGGGGAAGGTGCGCTTGAGCACCTGGCGGTTCTCCAGCACATAGGAGACGCCGGAAGGGCAGCGAAGGTTGTCTTCGAGCACAAAAAAGCGCCCGTCGCGGTCGCGCACCAGATCGGTGCCGGTCACATGACACCAGATTCCACGGGGCGGGGTGAACCCTTCACACTCCTTGCGGTAGGTCCGGCTGCTGAAGATCAGATCTTCGGGGACCACCTTGTCTTTCAGGATTTTTTTCTGATTGTAGACGTCCTGGATAAATTCATTGAGGGCGAAGATGCGCTGCTTCAGCCCGCTCTCGATCTGCTGCCAGTCGCCTCCCGAGACGATGCGGGGGATGATGTCGAAGGGCATGATCTTCTCGGTGCCCTCATCGCGGCCGTAAACATTGAAGGTAATGCCCATTTTAAGAAGCAGCGCCTCGGCTGCCTTCTGGCGGATGGCCAAGTCCCCCGGCGGTAGCGACTCGATTTTGTCCACCAGCAGTTGGGTCCCGGAACGGGGACTGCCGTTGGCCTCGATCAATTCATCGTAAAAGTCACCCGGTTCATACGAGCTGAAGGTTTCCATCGGGTTTTTTCCTCCAAGGTTGCAATCGTGCACCCATAAGGATGCACGCATCCTAAAGGTGAAGCTTCCCGCGGCTGGCTGCGGGGAGGATTCTATCCTGAGGTTTATGCGGAAGAGTATGTCAAGAAGGCGCTGGTGTGTCAATACTCATGTCAATACAGCAAGTTGTATACCTTCCACTTCGGAAGGTCGCCGCATTCATGTCCTTGATTGCGCTAGGGCTTTATGAGATGCTGGCCGTCGCCCCTGCAGAACCGATGTCAAAGAAGGGCCGCCGCCTCACGCAGAGGCGGTGAATTAGTTTTTGATACCATTTCGAGAGGAAATCGATGGTCCAGCTCACTTCCCCCCGGGAAAGGCTCAGTCAACTGATCGCTGCCACAGACGGCGTGGAATTGGCAGCATTTATCGATACGCTCAGCCCGCCGGAGACCGCCCGGGCCGTCTCGCGTCTGACCGAAGCGGAACAGGCCCGCCTGTTCAGCCTTCTCAGCCCTGAAGATGCCGCCGATTTGATCGAGGACATCCCCGAGGCCCAGGCTGCGGATCTGGTGGAGGATATGCCATCGGCGCAGGCGGCGGCGATCATGGAGGAACTGACCAGCGACCACCTGGTTGATGTGCTGGGCGAAATGGATGCGCATGCCAGTCAGGCCATCCTGGCCAAAATGGACCGCGAGGAGGCCGATGAAGCCAGAATGCTGCTGGCGTACACCCCGGACTGCGCCGGCGGGCTGATGATTTCCGAGTTCCTGGTCTATAAAACCGACCATACGATTCAGGACGTGCTCGACGACCTGCAGGCCAATCGGAGTGAATACGTCGATTACCATGTGCAGTATTTTTACGTGGTCGACGGTCAAGGCCGACTGGCCGGCGTGCTGCGCATGCACGATCTGCTTTTCCCCGCCCGGGAGACCCGGCTGACCCAGGTGATGATCGATTCCCCGCTGTGCGTGTCACACCACACGTCCCTGAAGGCGCTCGAGGCGTTTTTCGAGGAGCACCACCTGTTCGGGGTGCCGGTCGTGGACGACGGGGGGCGGCTGGTCGGTGTGGTGCTGCCGAGCGCCATCGAGGAGGCGGTCAACAAGCGCAAGACCAAAACATTCCTGCGGTTGAGCGGTATCGTCGGCGGCGAGGAGTTCAGGACCATGCCGCTGCTGTCCCGCTCCGGCCGCCGCCTGTCCTGGCTGAGCATGAACATCGTCCTCAATATCATCGCCGCCAGCGTGATCGCCCTGCATCAGGATACCTTGGCAGCCGTGATTACCCTGGCGGTATTTCTGCCCATGGTCAGCGACATGAGCGGCTGTTCGGGCAACCAGGCCGTGGCGGTTTCCATGCGTGAACTTTCCCTGGGGCTGGTCAGGCCGGGCGAACTGCTCTGGGTGCTGGCAAAAGAGTTCCGGGTCGGCATCATCAACGGCGTGGTGCTGGGTCTGCTGCTTGGCGGGGTGGCCTTCTTCTGGAAGGGAAATCCGTGGCTCGGCCTTGTGGTCGGCGGTGCATTGGCGGCCAACACGCTCGTTTCGGTCATCCTGGGCGGCATGCTGCCCCTGATCCTCAAGCGGTTTAAGCTGGATCCGGCCCTGGTTTCCAGCCCGCTGCTGACGACGGTCACCGACATGTGCGGCTTCTTCTTCGTCTTGAGCTTCGCCGCGGCGGTTCTGCCTAAACTCGGTGGCATGTAGGTAGTGCTATTTACGATACCTTGGTCTTGGTCGCTTCTGGATACTGCTTTAAAAATTGTTTTTCCGCATCGTCGGTGCCGATCATGATCAGCTCATCATTTTCGCTGAGGCGAACCGAGGGGTCGGGATTGCTGATCATCTCACCGTCGTGGTTGATGGCGATCACCGAACAGCCGGTCTGTATGCGGATCTGACTGTCGATCAACGATTTGCCGACCAGGGAGGCATGCATGCCGGCGCGGAATACGTTCAACCCCTCGGCAAGCATCAAAACATCGTCGGGTTTTAGCAGACTGAGGATCGTGGTGGCAGCCAGGGAGGCATAGGACATCACCAGGTCGGCACCGGCCGTGTGCAGTTTGGAGATATTTCTGTCCAGGTTGGCCCGGCAGATGATCTGGATGTCCGGTCGCAGCCGCCGGCAGTAAATGGTCAGGTAGATATTGGTGGGGTCATCATGGGTGGTGATGATAACCGATGGTGCCTCATCGATCCCCGCCCGCGTCAGGGTGTTG
>JAGTUY010000515.1 GCA_018224455.1 Desulfosarcina sp. | reverse complement strand
CTTCGGTGCAGGAGACCATGGATTTTGCGCTCATCTCCCAAGCCGCTGCGTTGCGTTCCCGCATCCCGTTCATTCACTTTTTCGACGGGTTCCGGACCTCCCACGAGATCCAGAAGATCGAGGCCATCGACTACGCGGACATGAAAAAGCTGGTCAACATGGAAGCATTAGAGAACTTCCGCGCCCGCGCAGTCAACCCGGAATCCCCCGAGCTGCGCGGCACCGCCCAGAACCCAGACATCTACTTCCAGGGGCGCGAAGCGGCCAACGTCTACTACCAGGAAGTGCCGGACACCGTTGCCGATTACATGAAAAAAATCTCTGCGCTCACCGGCCGCAAATACAACCTGTTCGATTACGTGGGCGATCCCAACGCCGATCGGGTCATCGTCTCCATGGGATCTTCCTGTGAAACCATCGAGGAGGTGGTCGACCACCTCAACGCCCGCGGCGAGTCCGTCGGCCTGGTCAAGGTGCGCCTGTTCCGCCCCTTCTCCGCCAAACATCTGTTGTCGGTCATTCCGGCCACTGCCGCCCGGATCACCGTTCTCGACCGCACCAAGGAGCCCGGCGCTTTAGGCGATCCGCTGTACCAGGATGTGTGTACGGCCTTCATGGAGCAGGGAGAAATGCCCTCCATCGTCAATGGCCGATACGGGCTGGGATCCAAGGAGTTCACCCCCTCCATGGTCAAGGCCGTGTTCGACAACATGAACGGCATGGCACCCAAGAACCACTTCACCGTGGGCATCAACGACGACGTCACCCACACCAGCCTGGATGTTGAGTCCGGATTGGACGTGGCGCCCGAAGGCACGGTCCAGTGCAAGTTCTGGGGCTTGGGCGCCGACGGCACCGTCGGCGCCAACAAGAGCGCCATCAAGATCATCGGCGACAATACCGACATGTACGCCCAGGCGTATTTCGCCTACGACTCCAAAAAATCGGGCGGCGTCACCATCTCCCACCTGCGTTTCGGCAAGACACCGATTAAGTCCACCTACCTGATCGACAGTGCCGACTACATCGCCTGCCATAATCCGTCCTACGTCAACACCTACGATGTGCTCGAAGGCATCAAGGTCGGCGGGACCTTCATGCTCAACAGCCCCTGGAGCCTGGCAGACATGGAAGACCACCTGCCGGTGGCCATGCGCCGGACCATCGCCCGTAAAAAGCTCAAATTCTACAATATCGACGCGGTGAAAATCGCCGGCGACGTAGGTTTGGGCGGTCGCATCAACATGATCATGCAGACCGCCTTCTTCAAGGCGGCCAACGTCATTCCCGTGGACGACGCCATCGCCTACCTCAAGGACCAGATCAAAAAGATGTTCGGTATGAAGGGCGACAAGATCGTCAACATGAACAACCAGGCGGTGGACAAGAGCCTGGATCACCTGGTGGAGGTGAAATACCCGGCGGCCTGGGCCGATGCCGGCCTGGCGGCTGCCGTCGCCAGCGACGAGCCCGAGTGGGTCACCGAGGTGATGAAACCCATGCTGGCCCAGCAGGGCGACAAGCTGCCGGTCAGCGCGTTCTCGCCCGACGGCATTTTTCCCGTGGGCACCACCCAGTATGAAAAGCGCGGGGTGGCCATCAACGTGCCCGAATGGGTCATGGACAACTGCATCCAATGCAACCAGTGCGCCATGGTCTGTCCGCACGCGGCCATCCGCCCGGTGCTGGTCACCGAGGATGAAATCAAGGCCGCTCCCGAGGGCTTCGAAGCCAAAAAGGCGCTGGGCAAGGAGCTCAAGGAATACAAGTTCCGCATGCAGGTCTTCACCGAAGACTGCATGGGCTGCGGCAACTGCGCGGACATCTGCCCGGCCAAGAAGCCGGCCCTGGTCATGAAACCCCTGGACACCCAGACCCAACGGCAGGTGCCCAACCAGCGCTACGCCTCCAGCCTGCCGGTGCGCGAAGGCCTCGTTGCCCGCAATACCGTCAAGGGCAGCCAGTTTTACCAGCCCCTGCTGGAGTTCTCCGGCGCCTGTGCCGGATGCGGTGAGACGCCCTACGCCAAACTGCTCACCCAGATGTTCGGCGAACGCATGGTCATCGGCAACGCCACCGGGTGCACCTCCATCTGGGGCGGCAGCGCACCGTCGATTCCCTACTGCGTCAACGAAGAAGGCTGCGGTCCCACCTGGGGCAACTCCCTGTTCGAAGACCCGGCGGAATTCACCTATGGCATGTTCCTCGGCCAGTTGCAGCAGCGTCAGGTACTGGCCGACCTGGTCACCGAGGCCATGGATACGGACATCGATGACAACCTGAAGGCGGCCATGAAAGGCTGGCTGGCGAACATCAAGGACGCCGTGGGCTCCAAACGCTACGGCGACCAGATCCGGGAGATGCTCTTCGCCTATTCGGGCAATTCCCTGCTGGACAGGATCGACCGCCTGGGTTCCTATTTCACCAAGCGTTCCTACTGGATCTTCGTGGGTGACGGGTCGGCCTACGACATCTCCTTCGGCGGCATCGACCACATCCTGGCCACCGGGGAAGACATCAACGTGATGGTTTTTGATACCGAAGTCTACTCCAATACCGGCGGACAGAGCTCCAAGGCCACGCCCACCGGCTCGATCGCCAAGTTCGCCGCCTCAGGCAAGAAGACCGCCAAAAAGGACATGGGCGGCATGGCCATGACTTACGGCTATGTTTACGTCGCCAATGTCGGCATGGGCGCCAACAAGCAGCAGCTGGTCAAGGCGTTCACCGAAGCGGAGGGCTACGACGGGCCGTCGCTGATCATGGCCTACTCACCGTGCATCAACCACGGCATCAAAAAGGGCATGGGCAAGACCCAGGAGGAGACCAACCTGGCCGTCAAGTCGGGCTACTGGCCGTTGTATCGCTACAACCCCACGCTCAAGGCCGAGGGAAAAAATCCCTTCGTCCTGGATTCCAAGGAACCGGACGGCAGCCTGCAGGCGTATCTGGCCGGTGAGGTGCGTTATGCCGCCCTGCAGATGATTTTCCCGGACGAGGCCAAACGGCTGCACACCCGGCTGGAGGCGGAGTTCATCGATCGCTACGCCGCACTCAAGCGCAGAGCGGAGGTCGAGTATGTACCGGCCGAGCCGGCGGGAGAATTGGCTGAAACTGCTGAAGGAGATGGTGACGCCTGCACCCTGGCCGGAACCGCCGAGCACGCCGGCCGCGCCGGTGCCGACGATGCCTGCGACGATGGCAGGGCCGGGAAGTAAAGCATAGCTCGCACAATCAACAAATCAAAGGGCCGTGTCACCTGCCGGGTGGCCGGCCCTTTTTTCGTCGGATCGGCCAGCATTTGTGATATAACGATATCGCGCAGCGGTTCCTTCCTGGGGAATTAGACATCCATTATTCGATATTCTGCGGTTCAAAACCCTTTATTTTAAATAGGCCGGTGTGATGAATGCAGCTACGTTGAAAGACCTACTGGAAGATGTGAAGAGAGGTTCAATGCCCGTGGATCAGGCACTGGAAACCCTCAAGGACCTGCCCTATGCGGACCTGGGCTATGCCATGGTGGACCACCACCGGGCCCTGCGCAGCGGTCACCCGGAAACCATTTTCAGCCCGGGAAAAACCGTGGCCCAGATCGTCGGCATCGCACGGCGGCTGCTGGAAAAAGACGCCAATATCATGGCCACCCGGGCTGAACGGGAGGTCTATGAGGCGCTGAAAACCTTATGTGACCGGGTGGAATATCACGAAGCGGCCCGTATCGTGGTGATGAATCGCACGCCGGTTACACCCACGCGAACGACCATTCTGGTCATGTGCGCCGGCACCTCGGACATTCCGGTGGCCGAAGAGGCGGCCGTCACCGCCGAGACCATGGGCAACCGGGTGGAGCGGCTCACCGATGTGGGCGTGGCGGGCATTCATCGCTTGCTGTCCAACCGGGAGAAGATCCAGGCCGCCAGCGTGCTGGTGGTGGTGGCCGGTATGGATG
>JAGTUY010000514.1 GCA_018224455.1 Desulfosarcina sp. | reverse complement strand
TTTTTACCTATTTCATGTCGAGGCGTATGACGATTCAGATTGAGCAGGAGAGAATGCAGAAGGAGAAAATGAGCGACCAGGTGGTCGATGCGATGACTTCTAACGGTGGCTTCATTAACATTTCCACACCGGCCAGCGACGATCAGATTACGCTCACGGTTGCCGATAACGCTGTCGGTATCGCCGAGGCCAACCTCTCCAGAATTTTCGATCCGTTTTACACCACCAAGCCCGTGGGGCAGGGAACCGGTCTCGGCCTGTCGATCTGTTACGGGATTGTCAAGAAATTGGGGGGAGACATGCTTGTTCAGCGTGCCAAGGGCAGGGGCACAACGTTTAACATCATTTTTCCGATTACCAAGGATCCATATATGGGCCAAGAGACCGACCATCAGTAAAATTCATCGGTCGCCTATTTTGTCATTACAAAAAATGGAGGAAAAATAATGGCATACATTAGTTCAACCCTGGTTCCGCCATCCGTTATGTTGGTGGATGATGAAGCATCCTTTGTCGAGACCCTGGCCAAGCGCATTACCAAGCGAGGTCTGAAGGTGGCGACAGCTTTGAGTGGACCGGCAGCTTTGGATCAGCTCAAGTCGGGTGGGGCGTCAAGTTTCGATGTGGTTATTCTCGACGTCAAAATGCCCGGAATGGATGGGTTGGAGACCCTAAGAGCGATCAAACAGCAGCATCCGAATGTGGAGGTCGTCATGCTGACCGGCCATGCCACGGTGGAAAGTGCCATCGAAGGAATGAAAGGCGGTGCTTTTGACTACTTGATGAAGCCCTGCGACATCGACTTGTTGATGGCCAAAATCGATCGAGCCGTTATCAAGAAACGTGAACACGAGGAGAAAATACTGCAGGCCAAGGCCCAGATGATTGCACTGAAAAAGGGTTTCTAAGAGAGAGGATATGCCGGACATCGCAGATAACATTCGATTGCTTTTAATTGGCGAGGTTCTCAACGTCTCCAAGAAAATGGATCCTGAGTTAGCGATTATCATCCTGACGGGCCACGGATCGGAACAGGCCGCCCGCGAAGGAATAGAACAGGGGGCTTTCGATTACCTTACCAAACCCTGCGACTTGCAAAGCCTTCTGAACGTTATCAATGCTGCCTATTCGCAAAAGCGGTCACCGGACCGGTCAGACGCTTGATGTGGAGGAAATATGTTCATGAAAAATAAACTGGTACAGTTATGTGTTGCCCTTGGTCTCGGTATGCTCATCATGGCCCTGCCCCGGCCGGAAGGTACCAAGTTCCAGATTATTGGCGATCCGCAGCGGAAGCTTCTCGATCAAGTCAGCGCTGATTTTGCCCTGGATGACAATGACGGTTTAAAAACCAAGGGGTACATCATCAGGGCACGCCATCCCGGGGAACCCGGGGCGACGGCCGAGCGACTCGAGCGAGAGGCCGCCAGCTTGGGCTTGACGGCGACGCGAATGGTCTTCGTCGACGGCCTGTCTCCCACGGCCAAGCGGTTTTTGGCGACCCTGGCCTTTTTACTCTTTCTGTTTATATTCGAACCGATTCCATTGGAGATCACCGCCGTCTGCATCGGCGTCCTTCTGATCCTGACCGGTGTGACCGATGTCAAGGGGGCCTGGGCGCCCTTTATGCATCCGGTAGTCGTGTTCATCATGTGTTGCCTCGTCTATGCCATTGCACTGGAAAAGGTCGGCCTGACCGAACGACTCGGTCAGGCCATCGCCCGAAAGGCCGGCGACAGCGTGGTGCGCTTCACCTTTCTTCTCGCCATAGGACTCGGCTACGCTTCGGGGATCTTTCACGACGCTGCCGCTGCCGCTATCGGCATTGCCACCATGCTGCCGCTTATGCGTGCGGCCGGCATCAAACCCTACACCAACACGGCCAAATTCATGATTCTGTCGGTTGCCTTCGCCTGTTCAGCAGGTGGTATGGGAACCCTGGTCGGTGGTGGCCGGAACATGGTTTCGGCTGCATTCTTAAAAGAATTTACCGGAATAGAGCTCACTTTTTTCGATTGGATGATGTTTGCGCTTCCTGCAGCCGTGGTGACCGTTCCCCTGGCCGTGACTGTTCTTTACTTCGTCTACCGGCCTGATCGAAGTTTCAAGCTGCCAATTTTTGATGAAAAGAAAGGGCCATGGACCCTACTGGAAAAAAAGGCCGCCACGATCCTGCTTTTTGCCTTTGCAATGTGGCTCACCAAGGGTATCCACGGTCTGGATTATTCCATACCGGGTATTTTGGCCATTGCGGCCCTGGTGATCGCCGGAGTGCTCGAATGGGATGATATCCACAAGCACTTGGAGTGGGGAACCGTGATATTTATTTTCGGCGGCGGGATTTCCCTCGGCCTGGGCATGGATGCCTCCGGCGCGGCACGCTTCTTCGCCAACCTTTTTTTCCCTTTGTTCAAAGGCAGCGGCTGGTTGATCATGTTCATCGGCGTGGCGGTTTTTGGGGCGATTGTCACTAACGCCATGGCCAACGTTGCCGCGGCGGCGCTGATTCTGCCCATCGTTATCCCTCTGGCCCAACTGGAGGGGGTGGATCCGCGGGTATTGGCACTCTGCCTGGGCATGGCCACTTCCTTTGCCTTGCTGTTGGTGATCGGCTGCCCCCCCAATGCCATCGCTTACTCCTACCGCCAGTTTAAGCCATCGGATCTGACCAAGGCCGGATTGGTAGCGACACCCGTGCTATTGAGCGCGATGATTCTGGTGTGCGCCGTATGGTGGAAAATCCTCGGTCTGGTATAGGAGACGATTATGTGGCCAGGAGAACGCAGAACCCGGACACCGATCGTCGACGACGAGAACGGCTTCCGGGAGTCGCTTGGCCGGCGGCTGGAAAAGCGGGGCGCCGTGGTCAACCAGGCGGCCGACGGTCAAGCGGCGTTGGAATCGATGACCAAAGCGTTCACCCTTTCCGAGTTGGCAGTGGAAGTGATCGAGCTGACCCGCAAGACTGCATCCGAATGTCAGTCCGAGGTCTCCGCCGCTTGTGAGGTCAAGGGTATGTGCGTTTGGAGCGATCTTTTTCAGATCCGCCAGGTGCTGATCAATTGGGTCACCAATGGCCTTCAGGCCGTTTCCAAAGGAGGCCGGGTGGAGTTGATTATTACCGGCAACGATGGTGAAGCTATCACCGTTGTGTGCGACAATGACCCGGGAATTCCATCGGAAAACCTCGAAAGAATATTCGAACCCTTTTTTACCGCCAAGCCTCCGGGGGGAAGGAACGGGATTGGGCCTATTCGTATCGCTCGGGATTATCCAGAAATTGGGCGGCCGGATCGAGGCCGCCAGCAAATTGGGCGCAGGAGCGACGTTCAAGGTCATCCCGCCCAGAAAAACGAATCAGCGGGCAGAAGCCTAATATAAATGTAGACAAGGAGAGACTTTGATGACCCAATTACCGATCAACATACTCTTGGTAGACGACGAACGGGATTTCGTTGAGGTGCTTTCCTTGCGATTGGTCGACGCCGGCCACTGGGTCAAAACGGCGTTCAGCGGCCAGGAGGCCCTGTCCGTGCTCGCCGATACCAAAGGTGACCAGCTGCCGGAAATCGATGTTATTGTGCTTGACATCAAGATGCCGGGCATGGATGGTATCGAGACGCTGAAACAGATCAAGGCCAAATACCCCGTTATCGAAGTGATTCTGCTCACCGGTCACGGTGCCGCCGACACGGCCATCAAGGGCTTGAAATCCGGTGCATTCGACTATCTGCTGAAACCGGCCGATTTCGACGAATTGACCACCAAGTTGGAAGCGGCCCGCAAGCAGCGGGACGCACAGGAGGCGCGTATCCGTCAAGCGGAGGCTCATGCGCTCATGCGCCGCAGCGGTGGGATGCTGACCCACGACTAATACCTCACGTAAGCTTAAGCACGCTTAACGCCGATAAACAAAATCGAACCCCCTATTTCTTTGCTTACCGGTTTCATCGATCAACTTGATTGGGTTCGTATCGATTTAATCTAACACTTTACTTGTAATGATGGAACCGATTGAAAACCCATTGTACCCTTGCTGGTATGCAGCTGTAAAATCTCTTTATATAATGAAAATAATTCGCTAACACGCAAATGCCTGGTGGAAACATCCACCGCCAGTGCCAGATCCATCATGAAAAACAGCATTGCAGAATTTCCATGTATCTTGCCATTATCCAACAATTTGGAATTTTGTTAAAAATTACAAATTCAAAGTGGCTATCCCATGCAGACGAAACCGATTTGAAACGGTTCAGATTCACGCTTTATGAGGAGTTTGGGTTCTATAGAAGGCAACCCAACCGCGCCTTGAGTTCTTCAAACCTTTTTGTGATGCTTACCACAACCTCTTCGACCACCTCACCGGCGCTTTTGACTTCATTGATCAGCCCGGCGACCTGGCCGCAGCATATTTCCGAGTTGTCTGCCTTGCCAAGGTGTTGAGAATGATACTGAGAGTGGTCGTTGAGAAAAGTTGACAGTTCACTGTTGCTTGCACCGGCTTTTTTCAATCCTAAATATTGCTTAGTGAAATCGTTGATCAGATCTCTGGCAAGCATGTAGTCCTTGGGTACAGAAATGGTACAGACATCCTGAGTGTTTACAATGGCCGTCTTGACTCGCGCGTGGCTTTCCGATTCATGCGTGACCATAAACCGTGTGCCCATGTAGACACCGTCTGCACCCAGTGCCATAATGGCAAGAACACTTCGCGCATCGCCGATACCGCCACCGGCAATCACAGGCACATGCACGGCATCTGCAACCATGGGGGTCAATGTCAGGGTGGTCAGCTCCGTGAAGCCCTTGTGGCCGCCGGCTTCAAAACCTTCACAGACGACCGCATCCACACCGGTTTTATCTGCGCGCGCATTCTCTCGGCGGTCAACTCAACATCCGACGTAATCTTTTCAGCACCGGCGTTGGGTCCAAGGGTTCCAAGTCCACCGGCATTCGATACGGCAGCGACAAGGTCGGCGCCGCTGACCCAATTCATGGGTGCTTGAATGATCGGGTACTTAATTCCCAGAAGTTCACATATGCGATTTTGGCCCATCCTTCTCCTCCGCCGATGTAATGGGGAAAAACATGGCGCAACCTATTTGCCGGACGACCTTGACGAAGCCGCTCGCTTCATCCGATCCAGATGGTACAAGGTGGCCCCCACCGGTGCAAAACTGAGGAAGACCAGGTTCAGCACGGGGATGAGAAAGGGCAGTCCGAAGCCCAGATGGAAGAACGGTGATTTTGCCAAGGCCTTGAAGCGTTGACCAAAAGGCTCGAGGTTGCGGGCGGGAATGAGGTCGGTGTTGTCCCAGGCCAGGAAGATGGCCGCCACCAGGGGACCAACGGCAGTCAGCACCGGCCCCAGGGGTGTAAACCAGGCCAGGACCATGATGATCAGCGTCAGCAAAACCGGGATGACGTTGCGGGGCAGTTCCTGGCGAACCAGAAATCCCATTTGGTTCAAGATCGACACATGGGGCAGCGCCGTCGCCTTGCCGGTCACCAGGCGTTCGGTGATGCGGGACATCAGATCCATGATAAACACGGCAAACAGCACCTGTGCCAGCAGATAAGCGGCCACCGCCGATATGCCCATCAGCATCAGCGAGAGCAACCAGGAGGCCAGGTGCCAGAGCCAGACGATCCACGGGCTTTCGGGCTGCTGCCACAACAGGGCCAGGATGTCCGCGTGCTTGGCCAGAATCAGCCCGGCGACCGCCACCGTCAAGACGGCCACCACGGCAAAACGCAGAAAACCCAGCAGCAGCAGCCGGGGTGTTCGGATCCCCAGCCACAGCCCCTTGAAATTGTATAAAATTCCAGAAAACAGGTTCATCTTATCATCCTTGCTGAAAAGCCACCACCTGGGACGCATAGGTGAAAAAAACCGCCTTTTTCAACTCGGGGAGCATCTCCTTCAGCACCTCGAGGGTGATCGGGTGGGGATGGGCAATGCCGATGGCGTAGCCCTGGCGCGTGGCTCTTTTTATCAGCAGTTTGAGCTGTTTTCGAACAAACGCACGGGTCTGCTCGTGGTCGATGAAGACATCCCGCTCGGCAAAGGGCAGGTGGAGCAGCTCTGCCGACGACCGGCAGAGGGTGTCTGCCGATGTGCGGCTGTCCACAAAAAAAAGGTTCCGCTTTTTCAGGATCGTAAAAATCTGGCGCATTTGCTCGGATGATGCCGTCAACTTTGAACCCATGTGGTTGTTGACGCCCTTGATATTGGGGACTCGGTCGAGGTTCGCATTGAGCTGGGCGATGAGTTCATCGGGCTTCATGGAGGAAAGCAGCGCGCCGGGCCCGGGGTTGACGCTGGGGTAGTTGCTCGGCTCCATGGGCAGGTGAAGCATGATCTCGACCTCTTTTTTCAGGGCCTGATCGATGATGCTGTGGTTAAAGGTGCCCTCGGGAAGCACGGAAAAGGTGAGCGGCACATCCAGTTCCAGAAACCCTTCGGCCATTTTTCGGTCGTAGCCGATATCATCGATGATGATGGCCACGGGAATGCCATTGGTTATCGGCTTGATCCGCTTGATGGGAGGCGGCGGGACCACCGCCTCGCGGTGGAAGGCTTCGTAATCAGGGACGCTGTGATCCAACGGACTGCTGTCGGGCCGGGTGATGGGTATCGGCTTGGTCTTTGAGGCCACCTGGGGCGCGGGCCGCATGAGAAACCGGCTGGCCAGCAGCCCCGCCGTGACCACGAGGCAGACCATCAGGGCCACCCCGGCAACGATCTTCATCAACTGAAGGTTGGGATTGATGCCTGTTTTTTTCTTTTTTTTCCGGACCCGGGGTTTGGCGGAACCTTGCTTAGCCATTTTTCAGGTCTTTGAAGATATCGTAGCTGATCAAAATGTCCAGTGCGCGCAAAAGTTGGTTGTCGGAAAGGAGCGCGTCCCGATCCAGGGGGCTGTGTTTGGACTTGAAGCGCTTCAGCGCCGGGGGATCCGGCGGCACTTCTTTTTTAATCGTGTCCGGTTCAGCCCGAGGCGCTTCGAACGTGTCGTCCGGATCGGCATCCAAATGATTTTTCAGATCTTTTTCCTTGAGCATCCGCTCGCCGGTGGTGTCGGCGTCAGAAAGGATGCGGAGCTCGACCTCCACATCGGGCGCCACCCCTTTGGCCTGGATGGAACGGCCCGAGGGGGTGTAGTAGCGGGCGATGGTGAACTTGAGGCCGTAGCCGTCCCGCAGGGTCTCCACGGTCTGCACGGACCCCTTACCGAAGGAGGTGGTCCCCAGAATCAGGGCCCGCTTATGGTCCTGGAGCGCACCGGCCACGATCTCGGAGGCGCTGGCACTGCCGCCGTTAATCAGCACAACAATCGGATAGGTTCGTTTTACGTCGTCCGCATGCGCCCGAAACACCTTGGTGTTTTGTCCCTCGCGGCCCTTGATGCTGAGGATTTCACCCTCATTCAGAAATAGATCGGACACCTCGATGGCCTGGTTGAGGATTCCCCCGGGGTTGTCCCGCAAGTCCAAAACCAGGCCCTTCATGGGTGTCTCGGCGGTCTCCATCGCCTGAAGGGCCTCGATCAGATCGCCGGTCGTGTTTTCCCTGAAGTTGGTGATCCAGATGTATCCGTACCCCGGTTCGAGCAGCTCTGCCTTGACGCTGTAAATGGGAATCACGTCGCGCACCAGGCTGAAATCCAGCGGTTCGGGGGCGCCTTGCCGGATGACGGTGATCAAGACGCTGGTGCCTTTGGGCCCACGCATGCGCTTGACCGCATCCCGCAGGTCCTCACTGGGTGTTCCGTCGACCTTGATAATCTTGTCTCCCGCCTTGATGCCGGCTTGGTAGGCCGGCGTGCCTTCGATGGGAGAAATGACGGTCACCAGGTTGTTGCGCATGGTCACATGGATACCGATGCCGGTAAACTCGCCATGGGTGTCAATCTGAAGTTCCTTGAGCGCATCGGGGGGAAGCAGGGCAGAGTGGGGATCCAGGCTCCGGACCATGCCCTGAATGGCCGCTTCGATCATTTTCTGGGTTTCGACCTCATCCACGTAGTTTCGCTGGATGAGCTCGATAACGTCGGAAAAAAGCTTCAAGCCTTTGTAGGTCTCTTCGCTATTGGCGGACAAATCACGGTAAAAGCCGTGTCCCAGTATCAGCACGGCTGACACGAGCACCATTGCCACCCACATTTTCAGGTGTCGGGTTTTTCTGGCTGTCATTCGTATCTCCTCTAGCCTTTCTTGATCCAACCCAATGGATTCATCGGTTTTCCGTGGTGGCGTATCTCAAAATGCAGTCCGGCACCGGTCATTGAGCCGGTATCGCCCACGGTGGCAATCACTTCACCGGCCTCGACCGGATCTCCCTTTGACTTGAACTGCTCCTCAAGATGGGCATACACGCTGTAGTAGTGGTCGCCGTGATCGATGATGAGCATGTTGCCAAAGCCTTTGAACCAGGAAGAAAACAGTGTCTGACCGCTGTATACGGCCCGGATCGGTTCTCCCCTGTCCGCCTTGATGTTAATACCGCTTTGAAAATGGCTCACTTTTAATTTGCTGTCTTTGTAACGGCCGAAAAAAGAGACTATTTTACCTTTCACCGGCATCATTAGCAAGCCCTTAAGCGCCGCGAAGGGTTTTTCCGCAACCATGGCGTGCACTGGACCTGCCGCAAGCGGTTCGGTTTTGAAGGATTCAACCGTATGGTCGAGGGCGCGAGCCGATGTCTTCAAGGATTCGATGACCGCCAGCTGCAGCGATTTTTTTTCGCGGATCTCTGCGAGCAGCGCCTCCCGCCTGGCCTGTTCGGTGTTCATGGCGTCGATACGATTGCTCAGGTCTGCTGTGGTCGTCTGCTTGTCATTTTTCCTTTCGACCAGCTTCGCCAGCAGCGCCAGCATCTCTGCCTTGTCTTGGGCCATTTGGGTC